>JBCCRF010000014.1:0-18616 GCA_039208305.1 Pseudomonadota bacterium | reverse complement strand
GTTTCGAGTGCCATTTTCTCGTTGACGTTTACGTCAACGGACTTTCAACCGCGAACGAATTGAACTAGATACCATCCACCGGCATACCTTCTCGACCAGCCGGTGGCCGATCAAGGAGACGATGATGCCGGACAAGACGCCCCGCGAAGATGCAGCCACCCGCAAGAGCCGACAGGAACGGGTAAAGGCCGACATCGCTGAGGACGCGTCTGAATCCACACTGGCGTTCAACCCGATCGTGAACGGCCTTCCACCGGCGGATGCGTTCAAGGCCTGGAACAAGATGGCACTTGCCATGACCACGCGTCCCGATGTGGTAGCAAGGCAATGGCTCGATTTTGCCTCCGATTTCACGAACATCATCGCAGGCACGTCCGAGACAGCACCCGACCGCAAAGACCGCCGCTTCGCCGATCCCGCCTGGCAGAAAAGCCCGATGAACAAGGCGCTGATGCAATCCTACCTGTCGTGGCAAAAAGCAGTCGCCAACACCGTCGACAATCTCGCACTCTCAGATCGCGACGCTGCCCGCGCGCGCCTGGTCAGCCAGATTTTCACTGACGCAGTGGCCCCGTCGAACAACATCTGGACGAACCCCACGGCGCTAAAGACACTGATCGACACCGGCGGACAGAGCGCTGTTGAAGGCATGAAGCATTTCTTCGAAGACATGACGAAGAATGGCGGTTTGCCATCCTCCGTGGATGCCTCGAAATTCAAGGTGGGTGAGAACATCGCCACGTCCCCCGGTACCGTCGTGTTCCGCAACGAGGTGTTGGAACTGATCCATTACACGGCGACGACCGAGAAGGTGTACGAACGCCCGTTCATCCTCGTGCCGCCGCAGATCAATAAATATTATTCCGTCGATCTTTCCGACGAAAAGTCGATCATCAAGTTCCTGACCGCGCAGGGCATCCAGCCGTGGTGCATCTCGTGGCGTAACCCGACTGCCGAGCAGCGCGACTGGGATCTTGCCACCTATATTGAAGCGCTGGACGAAGCCGTGGAAGCGGCGATGGAAATTACCGGCACCAAATCCGTCAATATGATGGGCTCCTGCTCCGGCGGTATCACGCTTTCCGCCTACACAGCATGGTGCGCGGCACAGGACCGATCCGACAAGATTGAAGCGCTTATCCTCGCTGTCTGCGTGCTGAACACGCAGGCCGATAGCGACAGTGACTTCGCAGCTCTCGTGACGCCAGAAACGGTGATGGCTGCCAAGCAGGCCTCGGCTACACTCGGCGTGCTGGATGGGCAGGAAATGGCGAAAATGTTCGCCTGGATGCGCCCGAACGATCTGATCTGGAATTATTGGGTCAACAACTACCTGTTGGGCAACAAGCCGCCGGCCTTCGACGTTCTTTACTGGAACGCCGACACGACGCGCCTGCCTGCTGGGCTGCATGCGGATTTCCTCGATCTCATCTTCACGAACCCATTCATGAACCCCAACACCCTGTCGCTGAACGGCAAGTCGCTGGACATGACCAAGGTAAAGCACCCCACCATGGTGGTGGCCGGTACGACCGACCATATTACACCGTGGAAGGCCGTTTACGAGACGGCACGCATCTTCGGCGACAACACCGAGTTCATCCTGTCGAATTCTGGCCACCTGCAAAGCCTGCTCAACCCGCCCGGCAATCCAAAGGCGTGGTATGTGAAGGGCAAGGCGAAGGCCGAGGACCCGGACGCTTGGGTAGACACCGCCGAGAAGCACGAGGGCTCGTGGTGGGCCGACTGGGCACCCTTTTTGCACAAGCATTCCGGCAAGCAAGTGGCCGCGCCTAAGAATCCGGGCAACAAGAAATTCCCGCCTCTCGGCCCCGCCCCCGGCACCTACATCTTCGACGACGTGGCCTAGGCCGCCTCACGTATCGCTCCCCTCATCAAGGACGCATTCATGGCCAGTTCAACCGCCGACAATATCGTGGACATGGTGACGGGAAAGACCGTTGCCCAACTGGCCGGTCAGGCCGCCAAGCTGCCGGTGCCCCGTGCTGGCACTGAGACCTACGGTGACATCGAAATTCGTATGGTGGACGTCGGCGGTCAGGTGCTGCGCGTCGCCACCCGCAATGTCGGGGGCAAGGAAGCGGGGCGACCGCCGCTGCTCATGTTCAATGGCATCGGTGCCAATCTGGAAGTCGGCTTTCCGTTTCTGGAAGCGATGCAGGAGACCGACTCGATCATCTTCGATGTGCCGGGAATCGGCGGTTCCCCTATGCCAAGCCTACCCTATCGCCCATCAACACTGGCGCGATGGGCCAAGAAGCTTTGCGAGGAACTTGGCCACGATCAGGTGGACGTCTCAGGCGTGTCCTGGGGCGGCGGTGCCGCCCAGCAATTCGCCTATCAGTATCCGAATTTCTGCCGCCGCCTCGTGTTGGCCGCCACTGCGCCGGGCTGGACCATGGTGCCGGGTCGCCCGAACGTGCTGTCTAAAATGGCAAGCGTGAAGCGCTACACCGATCCCGGCTACATGCGCGAGATCGCAGCCGAGATTTACGGCGGTGATTTCCGCGGCGACAGGGAGGCCATCGGTCCTCACATCCGCGCGATCAAACCGGCGCGGTCCGCTGGCTACACGCTG
The DNA here is from genome assembly GCA_039208305.1 of Pseudomonadota bacterium. Lineage (GTDB taxonomy): Bacteria > Pseudomonadota > Alphaproteobacteria > Rhizobiales > Rhizobiaceae > Pseudahrensia. The sequence goes on along the minus strand of JBCCRF010000014.1, from coordinate 16,017 downwards.
CAACTGCTCGCCATGCTGGGCTGGACATCAATCCATTGGCTATGGCGCTTGAAGCAGAAGACGCTCGTGATGGCAGGTAATGACGACCCGCTCATACCACTGGTGAACGGTAGCATGCTTGCGAACCTCATTCCGGACGCCACACTGCAGGTGATCGATAATGGCCACCTCTTCCTCGTCACGCGACCTGAAGAGAGCGCGCGCGACGTGGAAGCGTTTCTCGCGAGCTAGCGACGATCACATGGCGGCCCGCCAGACGCGGGCGGGTTAAACTGAATCAGTTGTTCACCCACACGTCCATGACGTAATCCTGCCGCTCGATCATGCTGGAGAACCATTCGTCAGCCTTCTCGTCGGAGACGTCCTTTTCCTCGGCATACATGCGGGTGAGCGCGCGGCGCACGTCCGGCTCCATGTGGCCGCCATCGCCGCAGACGTAGATTTTTGCGCCCGCTTCGATCAGCGGCCAGACATCGCCACGCTGTTGACGCAGCACGTCCTGCACGTAGACGCGCTCTTTGCCCGCGCGGGAGAAAGCGGTGTGCAAATCGCAGACGCCGTCCTTCGCCCAGGCCTCCAATTCTTCCTGATAGATAAAGTCCTGTTCGGGATGGCGACAGCCGAAGAACAGGATAGCCGGGCCAAGTTCCGTACCCGCTTTCTGGTCGGCCGCACGGTCCTGTAGGAACCCACGGAAAGGTGCGATACCCGTGCCGGGTCCGATCATGATGATCGGGCGTTTGGGGTCTTCCGGCAGTGTAAAGCCCGCAGACGGCTGGCGTGTGGCGGCATGAAGCGAGTCACCCTCTTTCAGTCCCTCCAGATAGTTGGAGCAAACGCCGTGATATTGTCCGTGCCCGTTGCGAGCGACGTCCTCCACCACAGCCACCGTGATCGTGCAGCGATCCGCTCCCGCTTTCGGAGACGACGAGATGGAATAGTAGCGCGGCACCATGTTGGGGCAGGTTTCCAGGAACACCGCAAACGGCAATTCACAGGCTGGGAACTGCTCCAGAAGATCCAGAATACTGGTGCGGGTAGACTGGATTTTCTCGCGGAAATCGTCACCCGCCAGCGCCTCCAGCTTGCCCTTTGAATCCGGGCAGCGGGTGTGTTTGATCAGCAGGTTGAGATCGCGACGGCTGGCCGGCGATTGCAATTCGATCAGGTCTTCCAGCAGTGTGCGCAGCTCAATGGGGCGTCCGGTGGGCAGGGCAGAATGGCCTTCGTTGGCGCTATCGAGGCGCACGAGCCCTGCCGATTGCAGGTCGAAACGCTTCTCTACGCGACGAACCAGATCGGGCGCGTTGCGTGGCACCACCGACAGGTGGTCGCCCGCCGTGTAGCTTTGACCGGGTGCGAGCTTCACCTTGATATGGCGCGTCGAACGGTCGGACGGCATGTTGCCCGATTTCGCTTGCAGTTCGCGATTGTGGGTGACCGTCACGCGTTTCGCCCCCAGCTGGTTGACCAACGGGTTCTCGCTTGCATCCTCCAGGAAGTTCACCTCGTAGAGCGGTGCATCGTCCAGCGTCTCGCCGAAATCGACATCGAGGCCCAGTTCCTCACCGGTTGCCTGCCAGACCGGGCCGAACCATTCCTCGAATTCGGAGTCGATGTCTTCCTTGGCGTCGCCCTCGCCCGTTGCGACATAGGCTGTCGCACCGGCGCGTTTCATGTGCTCGTCGATGATGCGGGGCGTTGCCTGGAATGTAGCCGCCCAATCGCTGTGACCGCACCCGAAGAGTGCGTAGCGCACGCCGTCCAGTGAGCCCGCCGGCTGCTCCTTGATCCAGTCGACGAATTGCGCCGCATTGTCCGGCGGCATGCCGTTATAGGACGCGCAGGCCAGCAAAACGGTGCCTCCCCCGTCAGACGCGGTGGGCATATTCCCTACCAGTTCATCCAGCGTTTTCAGGCTGACATCGAAGCCGTTGGTCTCCGCTGAACGGGCCATGTCGCGGGCAATTTCTTCGGTTGTACCGAGATTGGAGCCGTAGCCGATGGTAACCTTCCCGCCATGCTTGGGGCGGTTGTTTTCTCCGGGCTTCTTCGTCTCCACGTCGTCGTTGGCGGCGCCGGGTACCAACACGGAGCGTTTCACATCCGGGCGCAGTTTCACCTTCATCGTGAAGCCATCGGGCTTGATGGACAGCGATTCCTTGATTTTCAGCTGATAGTTCTTGTGATCGTGCAGCTGGAAGCGCTGCAGGATCATGCCGATCACGAGATTGGCTTCCTGCATGGCGAACTGGCGGCCGATACAGGCGCGCTGGCCGTTGCCGAATGGCTTGTAGGCGTTGATCGGACGTTCCGCGATCGCCTCTTTGGAGAAGTGCTCCGGGTTAAAGGCTTCCGGATCATCACCCCAAATCTTCGTGTCGCGATGCAGCATGAGCGACAGGACCGAGGTGAAGGTGCCCTTCTTGATCTTGTATTGGCCGCCGACGATCTCGTCTTCGTAAGGTGCAAGGCCGAGCGCAGGCGCGGTGGGCCACAGGCGCAGCGCCTCCGACAGAACCTGATTGACGTAGGTCAGTTGGTTCACCTTGCCGAGATCCGGCGGGGTGGAGATGTCGCGACCCAGCACCCGGTCCACCTCCTCGTAGCATTTGTCCAGAATGTCGGGATGCTGCAGCAGGTAGTAGAGAGTGAAGGACATCAGGCCTGACGTCGTCTCGTGACCGGCAATCAAGAAGGTGTTGATCTGGTAGCGGATGTTTTCATCCGACAGGCTTTCGCCGGTCGTCTTGTCGACGCCAGCGAGCATATAATTCAGCAGATCCTTCTGGGACGTGTCACCACGGCCGGAGCGGCGCTCGCGGATGATCTCGTCCACCAGATTGTTCATGAACTCAACGTCATGCTCCATCTGGTTGAGACGCTTACGCAGAAGCGTTTCCTCAAACGGCAAACCACGCTGCATCATGCAGGTTTCCAGCGTCCGGTTCAGCGCGTCAATAAAGGGGTGGTAGTCGCGGCGGTAGAACGAGTTGAAGCGGTAGTCGAAGCCACATATGCCGATCGTATCCAGCGCCACCGCTGTCATGTCGTGAACGACGTCGATCTCCTCATCGGCGTTCATGCGCTCCCACTTGGTGCAGAGCTGCGTCGCCACATCCTGCATCATGGGCATATAGCCCTTCATCGCAGAGCCGGCGAAGGTCGGCAGCAGGATACGGTGGGCCTTTTCCCAATTCGGGTTCTTCGTATCGGCGGTGAAGAGCGCGTCGCCACCGATGGCGCGGATGCGGCGCAGCGCCCCGCGTACGCTCTTATCGAAGCGGGTCTCGTCGCACAGCTCATCGACGATATCGAAGCCCGACGCGATCACCATCGGCGTGCCCATCATGTCCATACGGAAAATCGGACCCAGTTCGCGCGTCATCTCCATCAGCCCTTGCAGCGGCTGATTGGCGTCGATGGAAAGCATGTTGCCGATGAAGGGCTGCTTTTTCGGAGTGGGAATGCGAACGGTGGCTTGGCTCATGGCTGGCGCTCAGACTTTTCAGAACGCTTCTAGTCTAGTGATGACAACCGTCAGGGCAAGTGGTTGTTCCGTCGCGGCAAACCAGCAGAGCGCGGAAAAAATTGCCTTTTTCGCAATGCAAACGTGTATCGACATGCTGCAGCGCAACATAAAAAAGGCCCGCATCCGTGGAGGATGCGAGCCATGGTGCAGCATGGGGAGGGGGAGGCCATGCCGCGCGGACCGGGAGACGGGGATTGCGGGGAAGCAGTCTCCGGGTCGATTTTTCAGACTCAGTCGTTACCGCGATCGCGGTTGCGCCAGCCGCCGCGGCGGCGGTCTTCGCGGCTGAGCTTGCCATCGTCGTTGCGGTCGAGACGGGCAACCAGATCGCCGAAGCGTTCTTCACGTTCTGCAGCCGTGATGCTGCCGGATGCGTCGGCGTCGAGGCGCTGGAACATGCGCACAGCACGCTGGTCGGTGATCTTGGAGAATACGGTGCGGAATTCTTCCACCGTCAGATTGCCATCACGATTGGTGTCGGCTTCAGCGACCAGACCCGCGATGAAGGCGTCGAGCTCGTCCTGGGTCAAAGCACGGTCATTGTTTGTGTCGGCCTGACGCAGAAACTGCATCATGGCGCGGCGGCCTTCCTTGCGGTTACCGCGCCAGTTGGCCTTGTGCACCTTAGCCTTTGTCTTTCCCTTGGCCTTGTCAGGTTTCGGCATATCGAGCGACGCTGGCGGCAGGATATTGATACTCGTTTTGGCGTAAGCGGCAGGGGCCATAGTGGCAACGATTGCGGCACCGGCAGCGAGGGAAATCATGGTGATACGGGTCATTTATGTGTCCTTCGAATGAGGGTCTTTGACTGTGCAATCCGCGATTGGCGGGTCGGGAACGCCCCTCACCTGGCACGGCGAACGCGAAAATGTTTGTCGGGATTGCCGGGGTTTGTCGCGGCCCGTCGCAGGGGCTTGCACCTGTTACATCTTGCGACAACAGTCCGCACGGCAGGCCTTCGTGCGCTTGTGACAGCGCATTAGAACAGCCGGGACACATCACTGGGAAACCGATCCATGGGTGAACCGCATATTCTTATCGTCGACGATGCCCGCGATATCCGCGAGCCGCTGTCGCAATATCTTCGCAAGCATTCTTTCCGCACCAGCCTCGCAGGGGACGCCGTGCAGGCGCGCACGGCGGTGGAGGAAGGTGCGGTGGACCTCGTGGTGCTGGACATCATGATGCCGGGTGAAGACGGTCTGTCCGTCTGCCGTTGGCTGTCGGAGCGCGGTGGCCCGCCGGTTATTCTGCTCACCGCCATGGCGGATGATGCTGACCGGGTCATCGGACTGGAACTGGGCGCAGACGATTATGTGGTCAAACCCTTCAACCCGCGTGAACTTCTCGCCCGCATCCGCGCCGTGCTGCGCCGTGCGCCCGCCGGCCCGCCCAAGGTTGAAGCGGCGGCCCGCCGTTTCGGCCCGTGGACACACCATGCCGATACGGCGCAGATCGTCCACGACGATGGGCGCACCGTCGCGCTGACGTCTGCTGAGAATCGTCTGCTTATTGTCTTCCTCGACAACCCGCGCACGGTGCTGTCTCGTGATCGCCTGCTGGACGTTACGGCGGGCCGCGAGGCGAAGGCTTATGATCGGGCCATCGACAATCAGGTTTCGCGCCTGCGCCGCAAGATCGAGACCGATCCAAAACATCCCGAATTCCTGATGACCGAATGGGGTGGTGGATACCGGCTGGCAACACAGGTGGAACCCGTCGAGGAATGATAAAGACACAGTCTACCAAACGCTGGCGTTTCGGCTGGCCGCGGTCCATGGCGGCACAGCTCATGCTGCTGCTCGCTGTGGCGATGATCGTCGCCAATGCGGTGGCGCTCATCGTGCTGGGCATCGAGCGTGGTCGTGCTTTGCGGGACGTGCAGCGTAACGCGCAACTCGCCCGTGTTGCCGATCTCGTTGCGGCATTGCAGCAGGTAGATCGTGCGCGTCGTTCGGCTTTGGTGCGCGACGCCCGCCGACAGGGTGTGCGTCTGCGCCTCTCACCTCGCCCGCTCTATGCCGAACAGCGGTTGATGGAATCGCAGATAGGCGAAGATGAAATGCAACTCGCCCGCCGCTTCGCCGATATCGCAGGCGTAACAGTGGACGACATTCGCGCCAAGCCGCGAGGGCCACGCCGCTTTGATGCCGCCGTTCGCTTGAATGACGGTCAGTGGCTGAACGTGCGCCTTTCCCGTCCACCACCTCTTGGGAAAGCGGCCGGTGTGATCTTCATCGCAGGGCTTGGAATTTCGTTGCTGACGGTTCTGTTGGCGGCTTTCTTCTTCATGCGCCGCATCACCCGTCCGCTGGGTGCGCTGACCAATGCCATGGAACGCGCTGGCGCAGGTGACCGTGATATCCGCGCCCCTGTGAAGGGAACTTTGGAAACGCGGGCAGCGGCGACCACCTTTAACGCCATGCAGGATTCCATCGCCGCATTCGACGCCGAGCGCGCCCGTACGGCCGCAGCTGTCGGCCACGATCTGCGCACGCCGATCACCAGCCTGCGCATCCGCGCCGAGATGCTCGACGATGAGGCGATGCGCGAACCGATGATCGCCACGCTGGACGACATGCGCGTGATGGCCGACGGGTTGCTGGCATGGGGTCGCACCGAAGGCGAGCAGGAGAGCGCGGTCAAAGTCGATCTCGCCATTGTGCTGAGGGACATCCTGTCCACCCACGCGAATGTAACGAATATCACACTGGACGCGCCACAATCCGTCACCGTGCGCGGACGCCCAGTGGCTCTGCGCCGTGCCATCGGCAATCTGGTGGACAACGCGTTACGCCATGGCGGAAGTGCCGAACTGAGGCTGGTTCGTGAAATGGGCTGCGCGGTGGTGACCGTCACGGACCGTGGTCCCGGGCTTCCGGACGACATGCTGGAATCAGTCTTCGAACCGTTCACCAGAGGTGACACTGCCCGCACGCCTCAAGCGGCAGGCGAAGACGGTGGTTCCGGCTTGGGCCTCTCCATCGCCCGCACGATCATCCGCGCCCATGGCGGCACTTTGGTGCTAGCCAATCGCGACGGCGGCGGGATGGTGGCGCGGGTGGAATTGCCGCTTTAGCTTCGGCGGCGCTCCACTTCGATCTTGTGGGTCTCCCAGCGGTCCACCACCTGGTTCCACCACGGGCTTGCGATCTGAAGGAACCAGGGCTTGCTGCCGGTGTGGTAGAAACGGCTTACCAGCCGCGTCTTCGCATATGCCGTGTCACCCTTCGGATCACCCAACGCGCGCAGTGCGAGCTTATGGCCGAACCAGGGGGACAGCGCGACTCCGTTTCCGCAATAGCCGTAGGCGAAATGCGCACCCTCATGCTCGCCAACATGGGGAATACGGGCGAAGGTAAAACCGGTGCTGCCCTGCCAGCAATGGGTGATGCGCCAGCCTTCCGCCTCCGGCCAAATATCCACCATTGTGCGGTGCAGTTTGCGTGCGGCCCACGATGGGTCACTCGGCACCAGCGCAGCTCGCCCACCGAAAAGGATGCGTTTGCCATCCGGCGACGGGCGGAAATAGCTGTGGCGAGCGCGGCTTTCCACCATCATGTGCAGCCCCGGCGCAACGCGGCGCACGGTCTCCTCACCCAACTCCTCCGTTGCGATGATGAAGCTGGTCAGCGGAAAGATACGCCGCGCCAAATGGCGGGAGACCGCCGGTGTGGTGTAGCCGTTCGTGGCGATGACAAGCCGCTGCGCCTTCACCGTTCCGCGTGTGGTGATCAACGTGAAGCCCGTCGCGCTGCGCTCAATATTCGCCACGGCGCATGGCGCGTAAACCGTTGCCCCCGCTTCCATAGCCTTCGCCAGAAGCCCGCCATGGGCCTTCGCCGGCTGCACACCACCGTGGTCTGGATAGAGCAGCCCGCCGTGGTAAATCTCGGAGGCGATATGCTGAGGCAGAGCCTCCTGCTGCACCACCTGCACCTGGCCGGGATGTATGCTGTTCAAAATGTCAGCACGCTTCTTCTGCGCTTCGAAATGGGCAGCAGAATTCGCCAGCTGGATGCGCCCACTCTCGCGAAAACCCGTATCGAACCCACCGTTTTCATAGAGATGTCGCGTGAAGGCGTAGGCCTCCATTCCCTCGCGTGCGAGCGCGTATCCGGTCTCCTCGCCATAGGTTTTAAGCTCGTCCACGAAGCCGGGGCGGTGGGGTGCACCGATCATGCCGCCATTGCGGGTGGACGCGCCGTGCCCCGCCGGTTGCGCATCGAATACCGCGACTTGCGCGCCCTTGCGTGCCGCCGTTAGGGCCGCGGACAGCCCGGTAAATCCAGCGCCGATGATGGCGAGATCGGTTTCGTGAGGCGGGTCGTTATCTGTAGATGGCGCAGGCGGCGCATCCTCCCACCACCAAGGCGTGGTTTTGAGTGCGTCGCCTGTCACAGGCGTACGGATTCGCCGACGCGCGCCGAACGCTCCGCCGCTTCCCCGACACGAACGGACCAAAGCCCGTCATCCAGCGAGACTTTTGGCTTCGCTTTCTTGCCCTTAGCTTGTTTGCGCACGAGTTCGCAGAACGCCTTGTGCTGGTAGAAGGTGGAGCCGTGGTGGTCGCCCGCCAACAGCAGTGTGGTGTCCACGGGTATCGGCCGTTCGGTTTCCCGCTTCGTTGTACGGTCGGAAACGACGAGCTTCGCTTCATGAGGACGCCCATCGGGGTCGAAGCGGGCAGGGCCTGGAATAAACGCCTCCACCCGGGCCTTGGGGCCGGTAACCGCCAGTTGCTCCTGCCAGTGTGAGCCTTCGGCGAACATGCACAGATCGAGCATGCCTCGCGCGCCGTTGTCGAAGTCGACGATGACATAGGCGTTATCGATAATATCAGGCGTCTTACCACCGTATCGCTCATCGAGGTGATTGGAGTCCATCGCGGCAGATGCAAAGACGCGCACCGGATCCGCCTGGAGCACAAGGCGCATCAGATCCCAGTAATGGCAACACTTCTCCACCAGCGTGCCGCCGGTACGGGTCGAGAAACGGTTCCAGTCGCCGATTTTCTCCAAAAAGGGAAAGCGGTGCTCGCGGATGGCCATCATGCGTGGCGCGCCGGTCACGCCCTCCTGCACGGCATCAATGAGCGCCTGCACCGGCGGCATGTAACGATATTCCATCGCTACCCAGACGGAGTTCGCGCGCTTGCCCGCCAGTTCGATCACTTCGCGCGTATGCGCGACGGTGGTACAAACCGGTTTTTCGCACAGCACCGGTTTTCCATCGGCGAAGACCCGCTCAAGGATGTCGCGGTGGGTGTCGTTGGGCGATGCGATGAGATGCACATCGTAGCTGTCGCCTGCCGCCAAATATTCGTCGAGCGAAGCGAAGCCTTTCACCTCATGGGCCACGCCGCTCTGCACACGGTCCTCGACAAAACCCGGTTCGGGATGTTCGGCGGCATGGACGGATAACTGCCGCTGCTGGTCGTCTGGCTCGCAGATTGCGGTAACGGTCGCTCCGTCCAGCAGAGCGATGTTGGCAATGTGTTCGCGACCCATCATGCCGCTGCCGATGATGCCGTATCGGATGGTCATGACCGTATCCTCAAGCCAGTTTTGTGACGCCCAGGCCAAGCGTCTTCGCCGCCTGTTCCAGCGCGTCGGCGTGGTCGCCATAGGCAAGTGCCATGTGGTGTTCCAGCCCGCAGGCGATCATATCCGGCAGCACGTCGGCAATCGGCTTGTCGAAGCGCAGCACGCCGGAGGTGCCGGTATAGGCCATTGGTCGTTCCAGCATTTCCCCGGATGCCAGCACCATGGAGGTTTGGCCAAAGGCTTGGCTGATCCGCACCAGCGTCACGCGCCCCGGCTTCAGCGCAAACTGCGCGAGCAGTGGCATCTTGCGGTTGGTGTGAATGGTCGCTTCCGGTGGCGTATCTTCCGCGGCCATGGAAAGCGGCGCCTGCCCGCAGTGCCACACGACGCCGGTGTCGTCGTCGGTGTCCATGTCCACGATGTCGGTGAGGAAGACCGGCGCTTCCGCCACCTTCTGCAGCAGCATCTGTGTCACCGCGCCATAAACATCTGCCTCGCAGGCGCATGGTACGCGGGCCTCGCCCAAAAGCGAAACGGGGCCGCAGACCGCGCCGCCATACTCCGTGAAAGTTTCAGGCCAACAGCGAATGGCGAAGGCATCGTAACCGTTCTCTTCGCGCAGGGAATCAAGGGCGAGTTTCAGCCGCAGCGACTTGTCGAGTTCGCCCGCATCCACATCATCCATGCCGCCGATAGTGAAGCGGGCAGTTTCGTCCAGCGCGGCAACGTCGTTGGCATCCTGCGCCTTGGCGCGTGAAAACAAATCGTCCAGTTCCAGCGCGTCCACTTTCACGCCAGCGAGGCGGGACAGCGCATCGTCATCATAGGTGCAGGTGTCAAACCCATCTGGATGCGCGCCGATGCGGGCGATGCGTTTACCCTCCAGCGGACTGCGTCCAGATGGGACTGGGGATTTCGTCATCATGATCGGCGTCGGCCACAACGACTCATCCAGCAGCGCCTCAAGATCGACCTCACCACCTTCCCCATAGCCCCAACCGAAGCGGCGACCGTTGAGGCCGAGCGCGTGGCTAGCGAGGTTGAGGCCGCAAAATGCGTTCAGCCGAAGCCGTCCGCCCGTGCGCGGTTCCGGGACGGCCCATATGGCAAGCGGCGCGGAAATGGCATTCGCCGCCTCCACGGTCATGACAGCATCGGTGAAGGTGATCTGCAGGATGAGCAACCGGTCGGGCCTCGCGTCCGCGGCCTGCTGAATGGCAGTTAGCGTCTCCGCACCATCCAGAAGCAGCTCTCGGGGGCCGATGATCTCATGGCTGCTCGCATCAAGCTGCGCGAGCACAGCGGCGAGTTTCTCTCGGGCGTATTCGACGTCGAAGGTCGGACGTCCGAGGGGGAGAATGGCGATCCGCATCAGGCTTTGTATCCGTGGCGGAAGGAGGCATCGCGCGGAGCGAATTGCGCGCCGCCTTCGCCATAGACAGCATGCGTGTTCCAAGCTGCAGCGCTGTCATCAGCCATGGTGGAGATCTTTGCCATGTAGTCCGCCGCGTCGGCTTCCAATTCCGCGCGCATCGCGTCCCAGTCCGGGTAGTGGCGGAAAGCGTCGAGCCAGATGGCGCGGCCTGCGAGGAAGCCGGAGGCACCCGCCTTGAACGCGTGGTCCAGCACGCTGGCGAATTCCGCCTTGCCCGCACCGGCGGACAGCATCACCCATGGGCGACCGGACAGACGGCCCATCTCATCGAACAGCGCCTGCACCTCGGCCGAACCATCAGCGTCCGACGCGTTGACCGGGCTTTCCAGCTTGAAGACATCGACGCCGTAATCCGCCTTGGCGAATTCCTCGACGGACTGGAGAACATGGTCGGCCTTCTTGCCCTTTTGTTCCACGTAATCGGTGGTCTGGTTGGCATCGCCTGCCAGCGGATAGACAAGTAGCTCAAACAGGAACGGGATATCGTGCTTGGCGCATTCCTCTCCAATACGTTTTGTGTAGTCCTGCTGCGCCTGACAGACCTCCGGGTCCGCATCCGGGCGGTACCAAGCCAGTACCTTCACCGCGTCGCCGCCCATGCGTTTTATCTTGGCGACAGACCACTCGTCGATGTCAGATGACAGGCGACCGCCGGGCGTTTCCTCGAATAGCGAATCCTCCAGCGTTACGATCAGGCCCTTTGTCGGCGACAGGGCGTCGATGGCGTGGGGGATGGCGTAGTGCGGGTCGAGCAGCATCGCGGTGGATTGAGCCTGCAGCGTTTCCACAAGCAGGCGTTTGAAACCGGCGACCTCTCCCCACGGCGCTTCATCCGTGCCGCGATGGGCGGCAATAGGGTTCTTGATCGGTGGGCGCTGGTCCACCGCCGTCATCTTGAACAGGCCGTTCTCGTCGGCCATGCGGCGCATGCCCCACAGCTTACCCGGTGTCAGTTGTATGGTCATGTGATGTCCTCTCCCGTTCAGTCGACGGGCAATCCGCTGGGCACCCTTTTAGGCTTGCCAAGGCGGCCTGCAAGGGCTGTCGGGTCATCAAGTGTGTGGAGAAAATCGACCAGTGCCGCGATCTCAGGTTCATCGAGCGAAACCGGTTCAATATCCACCCGCCGCTTAAGCCGTTCCATCTCGCGACTGTCTTCCCAAATGGCGAAATCGGCTGCCTGAAAGCGTGCCTGTTTCGGCAGGATCACTTGTTTGCGGTTCCAGTTCTCCAGCGCTTTGATCGGGTCGAGATGGTGGCGGATGATGCCCTCCAGCGTGGCGTATGCCCCGTTGTGGCCGTAAGGGCCGGTCTTCGAGATATTGCGCAGCGACGGCGTGCGGAAGCGGTAGGCATCATCGAGATCGTCGGTCTCACCCATGCGACCAACATCGCGGGCATATGGGTCAAAGGGGCGGATGCGGCCAGGGCCGAAGGGGGGAAGCGCGAGGCCATAGAATTTCTGATTGGTCAACAGCGGGCCGGAGTGACACTCGGCGCAGCGCGCCTTGCCGTAGAACAGGTCCGCTCCCGCTCGCTGGCGCGGCGTGAACACACTCTCGTTACCCTTCAGCCAGGCATCGTAGGGTGCGGTGTCGGAGCGCCACTCGGAAATGATGAAATCGCCGATAGCATTGGCGATATGAACCATGGTGATGTTGCCGCCCTCAACGCCAAGCTCATCGAACCTGTCGCGATACTCGGTAATGCCGGACACGCGCCGCGCGATGCGGGGCCAGACATGGTCGATACGTTCTCGGCGCGACGCGGCAATGTCGTTTTCCGCCGGGTCGCCCGCCATCTCCACCCGCGATGTGATCGGGAACATCGCTTGCGCCGCGGCAATGCTGGTTAGCCCTTTGGGAAACCACTCCTCGGCTGGCGTGTTGAAGCCGACGCCATAGGTATCGTCCGCCGATAGGCGCCCGTCGTGGAACAGCACGCGGAAATCCTTGTGACCGAGATTGAAGAGCGCGTTGGCGTTACGGGGTACCCGCTTGACCGGAAGATCGCTCCCAGTGCCAAACACCCGCTTCGGCCCGAGGCCGATGCCGCCTTCACCGACCCCGAGCGACAGACCATCCGCCGTCGCGTGGTCATGGCTGTGGCAGGTGCCGCAAGCAATGTTCCGGTTGCCGGACAGGATCTTGTCGTAAAACAGCAGGCGCCCCAGCGCCGCACTCTTGGGATCAACCTGGCGGTAGTCGGACTCGGCAATGGGCTTAGGTTTTGTGGTCTTGCTCGCCTGCGCAGGCCACATGATCGCGACAGAGCAGGCGGTGAGCATTCCGGCAGCTGTCAGCCATTTCGTCAAAGTATGGACCATGCATTTCCCCCCTTTGCCCGATCATGCGCCCCAGACAATGCTTGACACATGCGAGCGGCCGCGGTGTCTCATATCGCCATGAGGCGAACACCGAAACCGACCAGCACTGTATCGCGAAGCCTGCGTGCGGCAAGCCTTGCGATGCTTCTTCTTTGGCCCGCTGCCGCGTACGCCAATGGCGCGCTGGAGCGGGCCCGCGATCTGATGGAAGCCAATAAATTTGAAGATGCGCGCAAGCTCATGTTACCGCTCGCCCGCTCCGGCAATGCCGATGCAGAGGAACTGATCGGCGTTATGTACGCGCTAGGCCTTGGCGTCGAAAAAGACGATCGCCGTGCCTTCGAATGGTACCTGCGCTCATCGTTGAAGGGCCATCCCGGCGCGCAGTCGGGTCTGGCATGGTATTACGAGGTAGGACGCGGCCTACCCGCGCCGGACAAAGTGCGCGCCCATATGTGGTACACGCTGTCCTCCATCGGCGGCGACGTGGACGCCCCCGACAGCCTCGCCTCCATAGAGCAGCGGATGACGAAAGAGGAAATCGCGGAATCGCTGGAACTCGTTGCCGACTACAAGCCCTGGCTCTATCCGTTTCGCTAGGAGAACCAGATGGCTCGCTGTACCCAGATCACGCCGTTCATACCCGTTGCTGATATGGAGCGGGCGATCCGCTTCTACGAAAACTGCCTCGGTTTCGGCGGCACTCACCGCATGGAAGACAACTACGCCTTCTTGCGCCGTGATGATGTGGCGATCCGGTTGCTGAAGGCCGATTGCGATGTCGATCTGACAGCACCTGAGCGTGAGATCATGATTTATATCGACGTCGAAGATGTGGACGGACTTTACGCGACGCTAGAACGCGAGCTGAACGATCTGCCGAAAGGCCGTGTCCGCGCACCGTTTGATCAGCCTTACAACCAACGCGAATTCCACGTCACCGACGAAGATTGCACTCTCATCCTGTTCGGCGAGGGTACAAAGTAGGTCAGCCGACGCTCTTTCTCATCGCCACCAAGGCCCGACATATCCTGAACGAACGATTAACGCGCACCCCGTAAATTGCTGCGCTGATCTTGATAAGGAATGTAAGACATATCGGGTATTTTTTGTCGCACTTGCGTATTCGAGGGTGATGGAAATGGGGACCAGCCTGACAGATTGGATGGCGAATATCAGCCGCCACAACGGTATGGTGTTCTGCGTCGCCCTCACACTTCTTTTGGTCCTTGCTGCTGAAGCTGTGGTCACGCTCTCGCTCGGCTATTTCGAACCTCAGATGATGGTGGATTACGGCTTGGCTGTTGTCTTGGCGGCCGGTGGGACGACGGCCTTTCTGGCCTTCCCAACTCTTCTTGTCCTCATGAAGATGACCCGCCGTATCGATCTCATGCGTCAACAGCTGGTGCAGGCGGTGCGCACCGATTATTTGACCGGTACCCTGTCGCGCGCAGCCTTTATGGAAACGTTCGAGCGTCATCAGACCCGTGCCAAACGGCAGCTTGAGAACGGTGGGGCGCAGCCGTGCTGCGATGCGCTGCTTGTGATCGACGCGGATCACTTCAAGAAAATCAACGACCGCTTTGGCCATGCCGTCGGCGATGCGGTTCTCACCATGATGGGCCGTGTGCTCCACACCACCGTTCGCCCCGGCGACCACGTGGGTCGCCTGGGTGGTGAAGAATTCGGTGTTTATCTGACAGGCTGCGATGCAAGCGCCGCCCGCTTCGTGGCAGAGCGCCTGCGCCTCGCCATATCAAAAGCCGCCGAAGACTTGGGGATTCAGGGCCTCAGGGTAACCGTCAGCGTCGGCGCGGTCGTTTTCGAACCGGCCTGCGATTTTGCCCGCGTGTTCGAGAAAGCCGATGCCAAACTGTACAACGCGAAAGATGCGGGTCGCGACAAGGTCATTTTGGACGATGCGGTGCCGTTGGCGGCATAACCCATCAGACAGGTTCTTTACGAAAAAGGCCCCGGCGTTTCCGCCGGGGCCTTTCGCATTCTAAAGCCTTGCCAGTGGATCAGTTGATATCGGCGTCGGCGGCTGCGTTGATCTTGCCTTCGGACTGAGCCACGGCCTCGGTCAGCGCGTTGAAGACCTCTTCACCACCGGAGACGTTGGACTTGAACCAGTCAAAGACCGGGGTTGCAGCTTCCTTGAAGGCTGCCTTTTCAGCAGGCGTCGGCACGTAGAGATCACCGCCACCGGCGACGAAATCCTCGTATGCCTGGATCGACTTGCGCTTCGGCGAAGCGAAAGTGGCCTGCTGCAAGGCTGCAAAACCATCGACGATCACGCGGCGGTTTTCAGGCGACATGCCCATGAACTTGTCGTTGTTCATCCACCACAGCGCGCCCATATACGCGTGGCCGTCCAGCGTGACGTATTTCAGGCCGGCATCGGGGAACTTCATACCCATGATGTCGGTGATGCCGTTTTTGGAACCTTCCACCACACCGGTCTGGAAAGAGGTGAAGAGTTCCGGCCATGGGATCGGCGTCGGAGAAGCGCCAAGTGCTTTCACCAATTCCTGCGGCAGGTCGGCGACCACGGTGCGGATTTTCAGACCTTCCATATCGGACGGCATCGCAACGCGGCGCTTGGTGTTGGCGAAGTTTCTCCAGCCACCGGTGTTGCCAATGGTCATGAGGCGGATCTTGTTGTCGGAATCTGCCAGCGCTTTGGCGCGCAGCGTGCGGGTGAAGTCCGTATCCGTCAGCACGTCTTCCGCAATGCGGTCATTCGCCATCAGGTAGGGCAGATCGAGCACCTGCACATAGGGGAAAATGCCGGCAGCACCGCCCGACGTGGAGATGTAGACGTCGATGGAGCCGTCCGCGACGCCCTGCAGACATTCTGCACCCTTGGAGCAGAGCTGCGTGCCGATGAACAGTTCCACGGCGATTGCGCCGTTGGAAGCGGCTTCGACATAGTTCTTGAAGACGACAAGACCGTCATAGTCCTCATCGTTTTCGTTGGAGTTGGCCGTCGCGCGCAGCGTGATGTCAGCTGCAAATGCCGCGGTTGCCATCGATGCAGCAATGCCCGTTAGCGTGAGTGTTTTGAGAAGTTTCGAGACCATGTGTTCCTCCCGGTTGGTCGTTTGTTTTCGCTCACGCTGTCGACCTCCGGTCTTCGCTGCGCGGGCGCGGCGCGTAAGCGCCGGTCGGCTCTTCG
>JBCCRF010000013.1:0-18921 GCA_039208305.1 Pseudomonadota bacterium | reverse complement strand
CAAGGGCAATTTGTTGAGCTTCAGGATCGCTTTCTCACGAGCAGCCTGTTCGGCGTCCAACTCGCCCTCCAACAAAGAGCGATGGATCAGCAGCCACGAAGCGATACGCATCAATCGTGTGGTCAAGGCCATCGCATGGGACCCATATTGCGCCGCCAGATCACGCGATAGCCCCCTGGCAGCTTCCCGACCTTCGCCGTCCAGGTAAAGAGACGTCTCTTCCACGAGGGCCATGCCACGCTCATACAGGCGGTCGAAAGTCCGCTCGGGTAGAGCGAGTGCCACGACGCTGTTGTCGTTTCGTGATGGGCTGTTCTGGTCCATGAGACGGGCCGGTCTATCTGGAACGACCAAGGTTTCAGCACGGTCATCTGGCGCTCGCAAGTGCGCTCCCAGCGCGTCTCACACTTTCGCATGCACGTGAGAACAGCGGGGATAGATTGCCGATTTTGCGTAAAAAAAGAGCCGCAGGAGCGGCTCTTGAAGTTCAGAACAGCCGGGAGCTGGATCATCTCGATCACAACGGGCCTGCCTTTATGATGAATCAGCACGATTAAGAAATGCTGAAGCGGTTAACGCGCTGCACCCAAATCCGCTAAAATACGATTGGTCTATCGTTAGCTTTTGAAGAAGGACTGCGCCGCATCCAGATGGCCAGCTTTACGGGTTCGCTCTTCTTTCAAACGTGCGATCTCCGCCTCCAGCATCGCCACGCGTTCGTCGATGTCGCCAAGCGAGAAGGTCGACAGGTCACAGCCCCGTTCGATCTCGTTGGCTTTTTTCGCCTTCGGTTCCAGATCGTCGAACATGGCCTTCTCCCCGTCTTTTTGCGCGATGCGCACCATCGCCATCATCATGCGCGATTGCAATGGCACAGCCGCATCCCTATAGCAGAAGGGGAATCCCCGACATCGTGGTCAGCCACGGTTCACCCGGAAACGGCGTGAACACACGGGAAAGGATTACTTGCTCGCAGGCCGCACACGCCCCGGCTGCGACAATCGGAGAGGATTTTCGATATGGCAACGCAGCTTCTCATGCCAAAGGCCACTGCCGTCTGGCTGGTGGACAACACCGCCCTGTCCTTCGAGCAGATCGGTGCCCTGTGTAGCCTCCACACGCTGGAGGTGAAAAGTATCGCCGATGGTGACAGCGCCCAGGGCATCAAGGGTCTCGACCCGATCCAGACCGGCCAGCTGTCGCGCGAGCAGATCACCGAAGCCGAGAACGATCCGTCCGTACGCCTGAAGCTGCTCGATCCAAAAGTGAAAGTGCCGGAGCTGAAGAAAAAAGGTCCGCGCTACACGCCGGTTTCTCGCCGTCAGGACCGCCCCAATGCCATCCAGTGGTTGGTCCGCCACCATCCTGAACTGAAGGATTCGCAGATCATCAAACTGGTGGGCACCACCAAAACGACGATCAACAACATTCGCGAGCGCACCCACTGGAACTCCGCGAACCTGCAGCCGATCGACCCGGTGACGCTTGGCATCTGCAGCCAGATTGATCTGGACTTCGAGGTGGCCAAAGCCGCCAAGAACCGCCCGCAGCCGGTGGAAGGCGCCGAAGACGGCCTGCTGCCAGCCTCCGAAACCGAAATCATGGCACCGGAAGCGGAGCCGGAGAAAAAAGAGAACATGGATGCTGACAGCGTCTTTGCGAACTTCGCGTCTCTGGGCGACTCGGTCTCCGAGAAGAAGAACGACGGCTAAGAAGTAGGGTCGCGAAGGTTTCTATTCCTCCTCCGTCTCCAGCTTGTCGACGGTGAAGGCGAGGCCCAATCGCCCACCGTCCGCGTAGATCGTTTGGCCGGTGATATAGCCGGAATCGCTTGACGCCAAAAATGCGGCGATCCCGGCAATCTCCTCTGGTTCGCCCACCCTGCCTAGCGGGGTGCGCGATAGCACACGTTTCTTTTGTGCAAGGTCGTCGGTAACGGCGTCCATCATATCCGTAGCGATGGATCCCGGTCCGATCGCGTTGACCCGTATGCCGTGTTCGGCGAGCGCCTGCGCTGTCACGTTGGTCAGCTGCTTGAGCCCGGCCTTCGACACGCAATAGGCCAACTGTTCCGGCATGGCGAGTTTGTCGAAGACGGATGAGATGTTGATAATGGTGCCGGGAGGGCCATCATTCTCCACCCGTGCCACCATCTGTTTTGCAACGGCCTGCGAGCACAAGAACGCGCCTTTCAGGTTCACCCGCATTACGGCGTCGAATTCATTTTCCTTCATGGTCAGAAAGTCGCCCGCCGCGGCGATACCGGCATTGTTCACGAGAATGTCGATATCGCCAAAAGCGTTCTTCGTGGCCGCGATGAGATTGTGCACGTCGAGGCGCTCGCCGACATCCGTGGAAACGAATTCAACGTCGCCCAACTCACCGAGGTCTTCAACGGCGCTTGAGCCGAGATCATCATCGGCGTCTGCGATGACCACCTGCGCCCCCTCGCGCAGAAAGCGACGAACGATAGCGTAACCAATGCCCTTGCCGCCGCCTGTGACGATGGCTGTCTTGCCGGAAAGTTTCATCGTCGCCCTTTTGATGAGTGTTTACAGGCCATGGCGTTACCGATTCAGCATGAACTTATATTGCGTCACCTGCCGTATCGTCTCGTCCGGTTGCAGAATGGAATTCGGATAATCTGGCTGGTTCGGTGCGTCGGGCCATACCTGTGTCTCGAAGCAGAAACCGGCATAGGCGCCGTATGTCTCACCGCTCAGTCCTTCAACCGGGGTGTCCACCTTGTGCCCGGCATAGAATTGCAGCCCCGGCTCGGTCGTGTGCACTTCCATCGTCACCAGCCCGTCGCCGCCGGTGGCCGTGGCCACATGGCGCTGGTTGTGACGTTCGCTCGCCAGACACCAATTGTGATCGTAGATCAGCCCGTCCTCCAAATCTGCGCCGATGCGTTTGGCAATGCGGAAATCGAAGGCCGTGCCGTCGACCGACGCAGGGGCGCCGACAGGGATCAATTCGTCATCCACCGGCAAGTAGGTCTCGGCATCAATCTGCACCGTGTGATCGCGGCAGTCGGCGGAGCCGTCAAGATTGAAATAGGAATGGTGCGCAATGCTCACGGGCGTCGCAGTATCCGTCCGGGCGCTGAACGCTACTTGTAACGTGCCATCGTCCTTCAGCGTATAGCTGCAGGTCAGTTCCACGGTACCGGGAAAGCCCATCCAGCCATCGGGATCGGTAAGCGTGAGGTCGACGTGAGATGTGCCTAGATCGGCAATCGTCCAATTTCGTTTGCCGGTGCCCTGCCTCCCGCCATGGAGGGTGTGTTTGTCGAGAAAGTTCGCGTCGAGTTGATGTGTTTCTTCATTGAGCTCGAAACTCGCGCCACCGATACGATTGGCAAAACGCCCTGGCGTCGCGCCGAAGTAGGGCGAGTGGTCGAGGTAGTGCTGGAACTCGTGGAAGCCCAGCACCAGCGGTGGTTCGTGTCCCGCGAGCCGCAGGTCCTGCAGAATGCCACCCCAAGTCAGCACATGGGCCGTTAGTCCGCCGCCGGTCAGCATGACGCGATAGACGGAACGCCCGTCAGGGTCTGTGCCGAAAATTTCGCGGTTGTCGTGGGGGTGGCTCATGTGTGTTGCTCCATGAAGGCGATGGTCTGCGCGCGGGTCGGTGCGCCGTCACGGCCACCGGGACTGGTGCATTTCAGGCTGGCAGCACTGTTGGCGAAGCGGATGGCGGCGTCCAGCGCAGCGCCTTCGGCCAGTTGTAACGCGAAGGCGCCATGCCAGACATCACCTGCACCCAATGTGTCCACCACGTCGACCTGCGGGCAGGGCGTCCAGATGGCGTCGCCATCTTCGATCCGTACCGTGCCGTTCGGCCCGTCGGTGACCAACACCATGCCGTCGAGCATGGTGGAGGCGGCCAACGCCGCTTCTTCCACATCTAACTTACCGGTGAATTCCGCCGCACCCTGAGCTGAAAATGCAACGTGGCTAGCCCGCTCGATACCGTCGATCGCCTCCCGTACCGGCGCTTCCGCATCCATAATCCCGGGAACACCATGGGTCCGCGCCGCATCTATTGCGGCCATCGCGCCCTGCGGCCAGCGTGTATCGGCCAGCGCCGCAGCGAACTCACCATGCTCAATCTCCGCGAGCCAGTCGGCATCCATCGTGATCGACATATCGCGAAAGTTCATGATCTGACGTTCGCCCTCGCGGTCGACATAAATGGACGAGAAGGATGAGCGTCGTCCCTCAAACCGCCGTACTGCATCGGTGTTTACGCGTTCGGCTCTCAGTCCGCTGACAATAAGATCGGCGATCTCGTCGTCCCCCAATCGCGCTGCCAGCCGCGCCTCACCGCCCAGCCGTGCGATGGCGACGGCGGAATTGGCGGCATTGCCGCCGCCGACGATGGAGGCGCCGTCAGCGCGGTATTTCTCCGCCGTGCGCGGCATCTCGGTCACCTGAAACACGAAATCGAGAACGGCCACTCCGGCCACAAGCACCTTTGCCATGTCAGGCCCGGTTCGCGCTTGGCACGCGGTTTTCCAGCCACCGGAACAGCACCACCAGTACAGCGGTGATCAGCAGGTAGATAAAGCCAACGAAAATCAGTGGTTCATAGATGCGATATGTCTCCTGCCGCACGATCCCGCCCACACCGAACACGTCGAAGATCGTGATGGTGGAGGCAAGCGGCACGGATTTCAGCGTCAGCACCGCTTCACCTGCCAGCGTCGGCAGCACGTTCTGGATGGCGCGGGGTAACCAGATGCGGCGCAAAACGGTGAACCGCCCCATTCCCATGGAGCGCGCCGCCTCCAACTCCCCCTTCGGCACGGATGCGAAAGCGCCGCGCATGATGTGCCCCTCATAGGCGGCGACCGAGATGATGAACGCGACCGCCGCATAGGGAAACGCCTCCCTTAGGATCGGCCAGAGGAACGAGTTCCGCAGTTCGGGGAAATATGGGAACAGCGAGCCTAGGCCGTAATAGAGCAGCCAAAGCTGAATGAGCAGCGGCGTACCGCGGATCATGGTGCAAAAGCCGCGCGCGATGGCCGCCAGCCATTTCGGCCCTGTCACCTGCACCAGCCCGATGGGGATCGCCAGCAGAAAGCCGAAGAAAAGCGCGATGAACAGCAGTTCCAGCGTGACACCGATACCTTCGACAAAACGCCAGGCGTAGTCCGGCAACCAATACCACTCGCCCATCACGCGCCTCCCGAAGCGAGCGACTTTCGCCCACGCGTGACACGGTTTTCGGCGAGGTTGAACAGTTTCATGGAGATCAGTGTGACGAGGAGATAAATCGCACCCGCGACCAGATACGCTTCCAGATAATAACGTGTCGCCCCCGCGGCCTGGCGGGTGACAAGCGCCAGCTCCTCATAGCCGACGACGGCGAGAAGCGCGGTATCCTTTGTGATGATGAGCCACAGATTGGACAGCCCGGGTAGCGCCAGCGGCAGCATGGCTGGGATCATGATGCGGCGGAAAATTTTGAACGACCCCATGCCGAAGGCAGCGCCAGCCTCCACCTCGCCCTTGGGGATGGCGAGGATCGCACCGCGCATCACTTCCGTCGAATAGGCACCCTGCACGATGCCCAGCACAACGATCCCAGCAGCCAGTCCGGAAATTGTCACTCGCTCATAGCCGAGCGCCGCAAGCCCCTGTGCCAGCAGCTGCGTGCCAGCGTAAAACAACAGCAGAATGAGCACGAGTTCCGGCACTGCGCGGATCAGCGTGGTGTAGATCTCCAGCACCCATTTCAGCACTGGCCCGCCGTAAATCTTACCGATGGCCCCTGACACGCCGATCAGCAGTCCTAGCAGATAACCGCCGAACGCAATCTGCAGGGAGGCCAGCAACCCGCGCCAGAAGTTAGGCCCCCATTCGGACATCAACTCGTAGATGTTGGCGAAGAAGGTCACGTCGATCAATGCTGCCTGTTGGATTTGGCGCAACTTCGAGCAAGCTGGCCAACAAAAGAAAAGAGGGACGGCTTGCGCCGCCCCTCTTTAGCGGCGCTTAGCGACCACCGTAGATGTCAAAATCGAAATATTTCTTCGCGATTTCGTCATAGGTGCCATCTTCCAGAATTTGGGCGATGGCCTTGTTGAATTTGTCTTTCAATTCCGTGTCGCCCTTGCGGATGCCGGCGCCGACACCGGGGCCAAAGATGGCGTCGTCTTCGAACGTCAGTTTAACCTCCATGCTTTCGCCTTCCTTTGATTTGAGGAAGGGATCGAGAGCAAGCGAGTCCGCCGCAACAGCGTCGATACGACCGGCAAAGAGATCCTGATTGTGCTCGTTGAAATCCTGATAGGTCTTGATCGTGGCCCCGTCCATTTTCGCTTCTGCAAAATTCGCATGGGTGGTGGAGACCTGCACGCCGACTGTCTTGCCCTTCAGGTCCTCGATCGACTTGATCTCCATACTCTTCGGCGCGATCAGCGCTGCCGGCGTGTTGTAGTATTTATTGGAGAAATCGATCGTCTTCATACGCTCTTCGGTGATCGACATGGAGCCCACGATGGCGTCGATCTGGTTGGACGTCAGCGCGGGGATGATGCCGTCCCAGGCAATCGGCACCCACTCGCATTCCTCATTCATGGCTTTGCAGAGCGCATCGCCCACTTCGATCTCGAAACCTTTCCACTCGCCGCCGGCGGTGCGGCTGTAGAAGGGATCGTAAGGCGCGGAATCAAGGCCGAGGCGGATCGTATCGGCCCGCGCCGTGGTCGCGGCGGCGGCCGACAGAATGACGGCGGCAAGGATGGATTTCATGGTCTTCATGGAAGAACTCCTTTTTGGTTTTCGTCAGTTGTGGATCGACGATACGAAGGCGCGGGTGCGCTCGCTCGTCGGATTTTTGAACACCTGTTCCGGCGGCCCCTGTTCCTCCACCAGCCCCTGATGGAGAAACATAATCTTGCTGGAGACGTCGCGCGCAAACGCCATCTCGTGGGTGACGAGGATCATCGTGCGCCCTTCGTCTGCGATGGAGCGAATAACCTTCAGCACCTCGCCAACCAGTTCAGGATCAAGCGCAGAGGTGGGTTCGTCGAACAGCATGGCGCGCGGCTCAATGGCTAAGGCCCGCGCGATCGCCGCGCGCTGCTGCTGACCCCCGGAGAGAAAAGCCGGAAACTGATCGCGCTTCTCATAAAGACCCACACGCTGCAGCATGGCTTCCGCCTTTTCACGCGCTTCCGCCTTGGACTGGCCGAGCACCTGCACCGGTGCTTCCATCACGTTCTGCAGCACGTTCATGTGGCCCCAGAGGTTGAAGCTCTGGAATACCATGGCGAGGTCGGTTCGCAGCCGCTGCACCTGCTTGCGGTCGGCCGGATGCATTTCGCCGTTTTTCGGCGGATTGAATTTGATCGGCTCACCGGCAATCGAAATCGCGCCAGATGTGGGCAGTTCCAGCAGATTGATGCAGCGCAGAAACGTAGATTTACCGGACCCTGACGCGCCAATAATGGAAACGACATCGCCTTGCGATGCGTCCATCGACACGCCTTTCAGCACCTCTAGATCACCGAAGCTCTTGTGCAGATCGTCGACCTTGATGGCGCTTGTAGCACCGGCAGTCTGGGGAGCGGCAGCGAGCGTTGCGGTCATGCGCGAACCGACATGAAACTGAAATATTGGCCTGTCACGCTGCGCGCTTCGCTCCGTCGGCTCGCTTGAATTCGCGCACCTTTGCACCTCGCCCGCTTGCCATCAAGCGGTGAAGCCGCCCTGTTCGACAATGAATTTCGCAATCGCGTCGGTGCCATTGTTGCTGCGCAGATCGGCAAAGATCGTCGGCCGCGCCCTGCGAGCGCTGGCCGCGTCTGACGTCATCCGCTCCAGATCGGCACCGACGTAAGGCGCAAGATCGGTCTTGTTGACGATCAGCAAGTCGGAGCGCGTGATTGCAGGGCCGCCCTTGCGGGGTATGTCATCACCCTGCGCCACGGAGACGACATAGATCGTCAGGTCTGCCAGATCGGGTGAGAAAGTGGCTGCAAGATTGTCGCCGCCGGATTCGATAAAAATGATGTCCAGATCGGTGTGGCGCACGTTCAGATCGTCGATGGCGCGCAGATTGATGGATGCGTCCTCGCGGATCGCAGTATGGGGGCAACCACCTGTTTCGACACCGACGATACGGTCCGACGTTAGCGCTTGCGACCGCACCAACGCCTCGGCGTCTTCCTTGGTGTAGATGTCGTTCGTCACCACGGCGATGGAAAAGCGCGCCCGCAACGCCTTGCACAACCGGTCGGTCAACGTGGTCTTTCCAGAGCCGACGGGGCCGCCGATGCCGA
This sequence comes from Pseudomonadota bacterium, assembly GCA_039208305.1. Taxonomy (GTDB): domain Bacteria; phylum Pseudomonadota; class Alphaproteobacteria; order Rhizobiales; family Rhizobiaceae; genus Pseudahrensia. The sequence goes on along the minus strand of JBCCRF010000013.1, from coordinate 10,625 downwards.
CACGAAGAGGGCCGTTGGCGCTCATGAGCGGAAAATCCGGGAGGGGAGGTCGCGGTGCTGCATGGCCGCAATATCCACGGCAAAGGTGGACGTGGAAAGGTCGTCCAACGTGGAATTCGCAACTTCCACACAGCAGCTTTCGATGGCACCGGCGCAACCGGCCAGACATTCTACTCCGGCCTTTTGGCCCAGCGGCAGCAGCCGCAGCGCCGCCTGTATCTGAGCTGAAACGAGGCTGGTGCAGAAGGCGGTGAGAATGGTTTGCCTATCCGCACCCAGCCCACGCGCCATTACGCCGAAGGCAATCGGATAGGTCATCGGAGCATGAACCTCCCCATCACGCCACGCTGCGCTGGCTGCCCAGAACGCGTGCCCCATCTCGCGCAATTCCGAAGCGCGTTCCGGCGTCGTTGCCATCGCCAGCAGGGTATCGTCAACGTCCGCATTGTCGCCAACACCAGCTACGGCAAGCCCTACCGCCATCGTATCCAGTCGCGCGGTCCCGCGTTCTAACGATGACGTCAGCCACTCCATGAGGCTGTCGCGATCTGTCACCATCCCGCCAGCAACCGCGGCCTCCAACCCGCCCGACCATGCAAACCCGCCAACGGGAAAAGCGGGCGACAGCCAGGTCATCAGGGTCGCGGTGGCGGCTGCGTCGCTAGTCATGGGAATGGTGGTGATAGGCGCCCGGTTGAGGTGAAAACGGCTCGGTGACTTCAACGATCTCTGCGCCCAATCCAGACAGCATTTCGGCAATCACCCGATCACGCAGGATCACGATGCGCTGCTCTTCCACCTGTGCGGCGAGGTGGCGGTTGCCGATGTGCCAGGCCAGCTCGATCAGATGCACCGCATCGCGCCCGCGCACTTCCAGCAAGTCTTCGTCGGTGGCGATCACCTCCACCTGCTCCCCGCTGTCCAGCCGCAACCGATCCCGGTCCTGCAGGTGGATGGCGTGCGGCAGATCGAAGGCGAGCTTCATGCCGTGCTGGCTTTCCAGCACCTTGCGGCGCAGGTGACGCTCGTCATGGGCAAGCACGATGATGTCCACCGGCATGGGGTCGTCGGCCCTTGCCGGGCCGGCTTCGATGACCTTCATCGTCAGAGAATATCGACATTGGCGGGATCGATGATCTCCACCGTTTTAGCCTTGATCATCGGCGCGCCGCCATTGCGGAAATCTACCAGATGCGGCTGCGCAAAATGCGCGTCCAGCGCATCGCGGTCCCGCCAGCGTTCCACGAACACGAAGCGGCTCTCATCGTCGGTGGCGCGGTGCAGAACATAGGAATCGCAGCCGTCTTCGTTGCGCGTGGCGGCGATGCAGGGCTCGGCCAGTTTCGCGAACTCATCGCCCTTGCTGTCGAGAACGTCGATGGTGGCGATCACATAGATCATGAGCGGTTCCGCAATCCGTCGATGGTGTAGCTGTCACCATGGCGCAGCAGGAACAGCGCCACAAGCGCCCCGAGCGTCGCCACAGACGTCCACAACAGATTGGCGGGGAAGGTGGTGTAGCCGATCTCGTACGTGCCGGTGGAGACCGCCTTGATAAGCCCGCCCTTGAACAGCAGTGAACCGGACAGCAACGCCCCGATGATCCCCGTCGCGTGCATCAGCGTCACAAAGCCGTAGGTTACGGTGCGGAACGCGCCCAGCACAAACAGCATGACCACAACCATCTGCGCCGCGCCCACCGCATAGGCATAATCCGCCGTCACCCAGTCCAGCCCGTAAGTCCCGCGAAACACGTTCACCATCCATTCCGGGCGAAGGAACTTGAGGGAGGCCCAGACGAATAGAAACGCGCCGGTCGCGAGGCGGATGATAAGGAGGGCGATGGAGAGGGTCTGAGGTGCGGGCATGGCTGATGCGGTGGGAATGTAGCGTTAGCTCTTACTGCCACTGACGCGCTGCGCGCGCTATCGATTGCCGATCATTTGCCCGTGATGTGTTTGTGGACCCGTTTGAAGCTCTTTGGCTTTGGTCGCTTCGCAATCTGCAAACCGTCCTTTGTTGGGCGGCTGTGAGTTTTAGGATAGTCGAAAACTATCCAGTCGTCTTTTGACCATCCACGTAGGCGCGCAGAACGGCATTAATGCGCGTTTGATATCCGCGCCCCTCTTCGCGGAAGTGCGCTACAATGTCCGGGTCAAGCCGAATAGTCAGTTGCTGTTTTGCCGGTCGATCTTCCGGCCATATCACTTTTGCCCGATTCATCATGCTCTCCGTCCATTCCGGAGCATCGGACAAGTCGATCTCATTGTCCTGCTTTTGGCGAAGAATTTGATCATTCGTCATGTCAAAACACCATTTTTTCGTAGAAACGCCGCTCCGCCTTGGTGGCGTGGCGCGCGCTGATGATCCGAACTGTCCCATCGCGGTCGGTATGCGTGACATTCAAAATCACGACACCGTCCAAAAGGCCCAATGAATTCGCTCTCGCTTCTTCATAGTCAAAACGGTTATCCGCGACCTCGACGACAGGGCCGTGAAATATGCGCTGCGCGTCTTCGAAGCGCACACCATGTTTTTTCCAGTTCGCTTTCGATTTCTCGGGGTCCCAATCGAATTTCATGAAACGTAGCTACAGCTGTAGTTACATTCAAGATCTGCCGTCAAAACAAAAAATAGCGCTGCGCCATCGGCAGTTCGTCGGCAGGCTCACACGTCAGCAGCTCGCCATCCGCACGCACTTCGTAGGTCTCCGGGTTAACCTCAACCTCGGGTGTGGCGTCGTTCAGCTTCAGCGATGCTTTGGAGATGCCACCGCGGGTGTTTTCGACCGCCACCATCTCCTTCTCCACGCCCAACTGCTCGCGCAAGCCGCCTTCCATTGCCGCCTTGCTCACGAAGGTGACGGAGGAGTTCGTCAGTGATTTGCCGAAGGCACCGAACATGGGGCGCATGTGGACGGGCTGCGGTGTGGGGATGGAGGCGTTTGGATCGCCCATCGGGGCGGCGGCGATGGTGCCGCCCACCAGCACCATGGCCGGTTTCACGCCGAAAAAGGCCGGATCCCACAAGCAGAGGTCCGCGCGTTTGCCTTCTTCAATGGAACCGATCTCGTGGCTGATACCATGGGCGATGGCGGGGTTAATCGTCACCTTTGCGATGTAGCGGCGCACGCGGAAATTGTCGTTCTCGCCGGTCTCTTCGGCTAGGCGTCCACGCTGTTTCTTCATCTTGTCGGCGGTCTGCCAGGTGCGGATCAGCACCTCGCCCACCCGCCCCATGGCCTGGCTGTCGGAGGCGATGATGGAGAAGGCTCCCATGTCGTGCAGAATATCCTCCGCCGCGATGGTCTCCTTGCGGATACGGCTTTCGGCAAAAGCGATGTCCTCGGCGATCGACTTGTCGAGATGGTGGCACACCATCAGCATGTCGAGATGCTCCTCCAGCGTGTTCACCGTGTAGGGCCGCGTCGGATTAGTGGAGGAGGGCAGCACGTTGGGCAGCCCACAAATCTTGATGATGTCCGGTGCGTGGCCACCGCCGGCCCCTTCGGTGTGGAAGGCGTGGATCGTGCGACCTTCGAACGCGTCCACCGTGTGCTCCACGAAGCCGCTTTCGTTCAGCGTGTCGGTATGGATCATCACCTGCACGTCCATATCATCGGCGACGGACAGACAGGTGCGAATGGCCTGTGGGGTTGTCCCCCAATCCTCGTGCAGTTTCAGCGCGCAGGCACCGCCCTTAACCATCTCCACCAGCGCTTCGGGTTGGGACGCGTTGCCCTTGCCCGACAGGCCGATATTGACCGGAAACGCGTCGAAACTCTGGATCATCCGCCCGATATGCCAGGCACCCGGCGTGCAGGTGGTGGCGAGTGTACCGTGAGCAGGGCCAGTGCCGCCGCCCAGCATCGTTGTCACACCGGAATGCAGCGCCTCCTCGATCTGCTGCGGGCAGATAAAGTGGATGTGGCTGTCGAACCCGCCAGCGGTCAGGATCTTGCCTTCCCCTGCAATCGCCTCCGTGCCCGGGCCGATCACGATATCGACGCCGGACTGCGTATCGGGATTGCCTGCCTTGCCGATCTTGACGATGCGTCCGTCCCGAAGGCCGACATCCGCCTTGTAGATGCCGGTATGGTCCACGATCAGCGCGTTGGTGATAACCGTGTCCACCGCGCCATTGGCCCGCGTCGCTTGGCTCTGCCCCATCCCGTCGCGGATCACCTTCCCGCCGCCGAATTTCACCTCTTCGCCATAGGTGGTCAGATCACGCTCCACCTCGATGATGAGATCGGTATCCGCCAACCGCACCCGGTCACCGGTGGTGGGGCCGTACATGGCGGCATAATCAGCGCGGGGGAGTGTGGCTGGCATGGGCTTAGCTTTCGGTGAGTAGGGTGAAACGAGATGATTTGGCAGCAGCTTTGTCGAAGGTCACAGTATCAATGCATCCGAACTCTGCATTCAATTCACCGATCAAATGATCGGCAAAGTCGCCAGAGGAACCTAGGAAGTTCGCCAGTGCAGCCTCGACGATTTCATGTTGGTCAATTTCAACATCGGCAGATTTCAGTAAGGCGTTGACGACATCGCCGGCGACCGCCTTCTTTCGCCCTGCTCTGTTTTGCAAAACCCATATCGTTTCGGCCAACACAATATGGTTGATGACGATCGGACGGGGAGCCTCGCCAAAGAAGCGCTCCGCAGCCCGTTTTTGAGCGGGTGCGTCATCGCCGACGAGGCTGTCAGCAACGAGCCAGCGCAACAGGACATTCGTGTCGACGCCACGCTTCACGAGATACCGGTGTTTGCAGACGAGCGGGCATCTTTGACCCATTGATCGATATCGCTCGGACTCACCGGCTCATCCAGCTTCACCATGCCTCTCAGATCATCAATGCGATGGACGCGAGGGATCAATTCGTAGCTACCGGTTTCAGATTTCCTGAAATCGACACTGTCCCCAGCCTTCAGACCGAGCGCCTTGCGCATCTCCGCAGGAAGGGTGAGCTGACCTTTCGAAGTGATCTTGGCATGATATGTCATCGAGGCCTCCTTACGCGATGCTCATAATGTAAGGCGACCTTTGCATCATCGCAACCTACTCCGCCGCCTGACTTTCGGTCGTGTCGTCTGTGTGGGGCGCGGGGACGCCGCGGTCTTTTTCCTTGTCGAACACCAGCAGGCGGTGTTCCGGTATCTTGAAATCATCCGGCAATAGCGCGAGCGACGCGGTCTCGATGCGCTCTTCGAGCAATGCCATAAAGGCGTCTTTTTCCATACCGGGCTGGATCGGTTCGAGGAACTCCACCACCGCCGTACCGGGCGCAAAACTGTCGAAGGTCATGTGTGGCCAGTAGAGGCCGAGATTGGTCGCCACCGGCACCACAGGCGCACCATAGGCCTCGTACATGTGGTAGATGCCCTTTTTGTATTCGAAGTGGTAACCCGGTTCCCCCAAACGCCCTTCGGGATAGATTAGAATCTTGCGGTTCTTCGCGCGGGCATTGGCGAGGTCCTCCGTCACCAGCTTGTTTCGCGCTTCCGCACCGCCGCAACTGTCCACCACAACAGCCTGCATCTTCTTCAGCACGAGGCCGACGAGGGGGATTTTCTCCAGATGGTCGCCGGTGACGATGGCCAGATCGTTCACCTTGGCGAACATGGCGTAACCGTCGCCCCAGCTCTGGTGTTTGGGGGCGATGATGCACGGGCCGTCCGGCAGGTGCTGGCGACCACGATATTCCACGTCGATGCCGACGACGACGCGCATCCAGTATTTCATCAGCCGCGAGTAGCGCTGCAGCCAGATCATCAGCCACTTGCGCCCGGGGATGACGAGCAGCGGCAGCGCGATGATCACCGTCATGATCGATGTGATCCAGTAGAGTGCCTGAAACAGCCTCGCCCGCATGGGGTCAGCCCTCCGCCATGTAGGATCGAAGATCGGCTGTTCGCTGGTTGGTCTTGTTGGTAAGGCAGACGACGAGGATAAGCGTCTGTCCGGTGCCACCATAGAACTTGGTCGCTTCCGCCTCACAGGCCGCATCGCGATAGGCAATCCACTTGCGCTGGGCGTCACGCAGCAGGTCAACGCGGGTTGGCGCCCCTTCCGGTAACCAATCCTTATCGGCAGAGCGGGCATGGGCCATGACCTTCTTCCAGATCGCATTGAGTTCCGCATCGGCCAGATCATAGTCCTGCCCGGCGCAGAACTTCATTTCTACGGTGGAGACAGCGTTGCTGCAGTCTATGTCCGGGCTCTGCGCTGCAGCTGGGATGCTGCCGCTTAGGAGCAAAAACAGGGCCGCAGCGAACGCCAACAAACCTGACATCAGTTGCCGCGCGCCAGTCACAGCGACCCCATCACTTTGCCGTTGAAGCCGAACACCTTTCGATCGCCGCCAATCGGCACCAAGTTTACATCACGTCGCTGGCCTGGCTCGAAGCGGACTGCAGTGCCAGCGGCGATGTCGAGGCGCATCCCGTGGGCGGCGTCACGGTCGAAATCCAGCGCCGGATTGGTTTCGGCAAAATGGTAATGGCTGCCGACCTGCACCGGCCGGTCGCCGGTATTGGCCACCTGCAGCGTCATCGCCTCGCGGTCCGCATTGAGTGTTATATCACCATCAGCGGTCAGAATTTCTCCGGGAATCATAGGGCTGTCCTCTCGGTGGCTCGCTTCATCGCATGGTCACGGCAAAACCGTTTTCTTGCAAGGCCGCTTTCAGGGCTGGGATTTCGGGTTGGCAATGCGGCGGCAAGTCGATCAACGCGCCCCCCAACATGCGAAACTGCACATGGGTGCCTTCGTCATAGGTCTGTATCTCCACCCACTGAATTAGCGGGCGCATGAGGCGCTTCTTCGAGCGCCCCGCATGAAAGACAACGGCCTCTTCGGTGATTTTCATCCCGCAGGTGCGGCGCGACGAAATCCACCACAGCAACAGCGCTGCCACCGGGGTGATGACGAACAGCGGCAACCGCGCCTCGGCCTCCTCGAACGCCATGGCGATGGCTGCGACGATCAGGATAACGACCACATAGGTCAGCCACCCGCGATGATGCTTCTCGAATTCGAACAGCGCGGGTTCGTCGGGTTTGGAGAAGATCATTCGCGTTCACTCGATCAACGGATGTCAGGTCCAGAATTCGACAAGGAGAAATAGGACGTAGAGCTTGAACGGTACGAACCAAACGCTCCACTGCGTCCAATCTCGATCGTCACTAAAAATTTCTCCAGTTTCGATATCCAAATTCGCAGCGGCGATTTCGTTGCGCGCCGCATCCTTGTCGCAGGTCCAAACCGATCGATAGCTATGTCCTTTGTGTTCCCCGGCAACTACCGTAAACGTGGGGTAGTGCTGCACGCCCCCTTCGGTTTCGACGCTTTCCACTGCGGTCACTCTTACCGCATTCTTTTCTCGTTGGCCTCGCAGGCACATAACGATGAACGGCACCGCAACTGTGAGAATACCGAGCGTGACAATTTGAAAAGTCTCTGTGGGCAACAGCGACTACCGCACCGGCTCGTGGACCGTCACCAGTTTTGTGCCATCGGGAAATGTCGCTTCCACCTGCACGTCGTGGATCATCTCGGCGATGCCGTCCATCACCTGATCGCGAGTGACGACCTGCGCGCCGGCCTGCATCAGGTCGGCGACGGAGCGGCCATCGCGGGCGCCTTCCACCACAAAATCGGTGATGAGCGCGATGGTCTCCGGATGATTCAGTTTGACGCCCCGTTCCAGTCGTTTGCGGGCGACTTCCGCCGCCATGGCCACGAGGAGTTTGTCTTTTTCGCGCGGGGTCAACTGCATGGTGTGTCCTGATGGGTGGGCGTCATGTGTGCCAGACTTTCGGCAATGTGCGGCTCTTGTGCAAGGTGGCGCGCAATGTGTGCAGAACCGGCAGCAGGGCGGTGCGAAGATCGTATCCGTCCCGCGCAAGGCAGCGGATGACGATGCGCTCGTCAAACAGTGCGACCCCAAGGGTAGGGGAGGCGTGCTTTCGCGCTGCGTCGTGAAGAGCTTCGGCTCTGGGGCTGAGATATAGAATTGTTGCGGCTGCCCGTGCATCGCCAGCTATCATCGGGTTGTTCAACGTCGCTTCCACGTCGCCCTCCAGATCGAGCGCTTCGCGGTGGATCAGCTTGCCGTCGCGGCGCACTGTCCAGCGGTCGCGTAGGCTGCCAGTAGTCATACGCTCGTCCATCGCCATGCGCCCGAAGACCAGCGGCTCAACGATCAGCGCTTCGCCATCACCTTCCAGATCGACAGTCAGTTCCCGGTTCAGCCGTCCGCCGTCGAAAAGAATGGTCTCCTGGGGCAGCCAGTCCAGCCGCCCCCCGTCAGCTACGTGCAGATGCGTCGCCAGTCGCGCCGGATTGCCATTGCTGCGGTAAACCCGTTCACAGGCTTGCGTGGAAATCGTCAGGTATGCGCCTGCATCCGCCCGCATGGACCACCGCAGATCATCATCCGCCGTCATGCCGCCGCTGGAATTGATGAGCACGGCTTCCTGTCCCATGCCGCGCCTGTCCGGCAGGCGGATCTTGCAGCAACCCTGCTGATAGAGATCGGCGAGCCGCGTCACCCCATCTCGTGCGACTACAGCCACACGGCCTTCGCCCTGCGCCCGCTGATGCGGCGCGCGCGTTACGGAATCCGTGGGTGCTGTCGCGATTGCATTTGCCATCCCGGCTTTCTGGTTTACAGCGTCGCGCAACACAAGCGTTTGGCCGGGAGAGCATCATGACGCGATTGAAATGGGGCATGATCGGTGGTGGCGAAGGCTCGCAGATTGGTCCGGCCCACCGCCTCGGTGCGGTGATCGACGGGCACTATGATTTCGTCGCGGGAGCGCTGGATTTTGTGCCGGTGAAGGGGCGCGCCTTCGCCACTAAAATCGGCATCGCCGACGACCGCGCCTATGGCGATTGGCGCGAGATGCTCGCAGGCGAAAAAGATCGCCCGGCTGCCGAGCGGCTTGACCTCGTCACCATCGCTACCCCGAACTCAACCCATTTCGAGATCGCCGAAGCCTTTCTCAACGAAGGCTTCAACCTGCTGATCGAAAAGCCCATGACGATGGCGGTGGAAGAGGGCGAGCGGCTTGTCGCACTGGCGAAGGACAAAGGCTGCCGCGTTGCTGTGAACTACGGTTATTCCGGCTATGCCATGGTGCGCCACATGCGGGCTATGGTGGCGCGGGGCGATCTCGGAAAAGTGCGGGTCGTGGTGGCGGAATTCGCTCACGGCCACCACTCCGATGCGGCGGATGCCGACAACCCCCGCATCCGCTGGCGCTACGATCCGGCACAGGCGGGCGTCTCCTCCATCGTCGCCGATTGCGGCATCCACTGCCTGCACATGGCGAGTTTTGTGGCGGGCCAGAATGTCGAAAGCCTGTCGGCTGATTTTGCCTCCACCATCGCCTCGCGCGAATTGGAAGATGACGCCTTCATCGCCTTCCGCATGGACGGTGGACCCCAAAAACAGGATAAAGTTGTCGGGCGCTGCTGGACGTCAGCCGTCGCACTAGGCCGTCAGCATGGCCTGCGCCTCCAGGTTTTCGGCGAAACCGGCGGCATGGCGTGGGAGCAGGAGCACCCCAACCAGATCAAATGGACGCCGCTCGATGGCAACACGCAGATTCTGGAGCGCGGGCAGGCAGGCCTGTCGCCGGAGGCCGACCGCGCGTCCCGCGTCACCCAGGGCCATGCCGAGGGCATGCCACTCGCATTTGCCAATCTTTATTCCGACCTCGCCGAACTCATCCGCGCCGACGCTGAAGGCCGTGCGCCCGACCCGGCCGCCGATCTGGTGCCGGATGCAGAGGCGGGGCTACGCTCGGTCGCGCTGGTTCACGCTGCCGTGAAGTCGGCAGGCGAGGGCGGCGTGTGGACGAACTGCGTTCCAAATTCACTCGCGTAAAGTTTCCGCCGTTGTCGATCAAATAATGGGACTATATTTCCTGAAAATCATTCAAATCGATTGAAATTCCTCTCTGACTCTGTTGGCTTCCGCGAAATGCTGGTCTAGCCTGCTGCCCGACCAGCGAGACGGGAGCGCGCTGGGAGGAAATTCCGCTCCCGACTTTTCGACTGTTTCGGGAGGAAACACCTTTGAAAAAGATTCTGCTTGCGGCTGCTGCCGTGCTCGCCATGTCCACCTCGGCTCTGGCCGAGCGTTACGTCATGATCACCCACACCCAGGGCACCGACCCGTTCTGGCCGGTCGTTGAAAAAGGCGGCAAGGATGCTGCTGCTGCTATCGGCGCGACACTGGAATACAATTTTGACCCCTCCGGCGACATGTCCGGCATGGCGAAGCTGATCGAGGCCGCTGCCGCTTCCAACCCGGACGGTATCATCGTATCGCTCCCCGACGCTGCAGCGCTTGGCCCGGCGATCAAAGCCGCCGTCGATTCCGGTGTTCCGGTCGTCACCATGAACTCCGGTCTGGAAGCTTCCAAAGAAGTCGGTGCATTGATGCACGTTGGCCAGCCCGAGCGTCTGGCTGGTGAGAAGGCCGGTGGGCGCGCGAAAGCTGAAGGCGTCACCAAGGGTCTGTGCCTCAACCAGGAAGCGTTCAACACCGCTCTGGTCGACCGATGTGAAGGTTACTTCTCCGGTCTCGGTTCCGATCTGAACATGATCGACGT
>JBCCRF010000012.1:0-18965 GCA_039208305.1 Pseudomonadota bacterium | reverse complement strand
TCGTGCGCGGCCACCCTGCCCCATTGGAACGCAGCCTGATTCATCGGAATTTGCACGCCGTTCATCTCGATGGCACGCATGATTGCGTCTTCGCTAACAGGGATGCCACCGCCCTGATAGGCAAAGCCCAGCATGAACATGTTCGCGCCGATCGCGTCGCCCAAAAGCGAAATGGCTGCGCGTTGTGCGTCCACGACTGCGGTGCGTTCATCACCTGCCGTTTCCCGTAGCGTCTTGATGATGCGCTGGGTGGGGAAGCTGAAATCGACATTGTGGGTGAATTCGCCCGACAGTTTTTCGAACGTGTTCAGCACCACGCGCGTGCGGCCCTTCTGGATCGAGCCCAGCACCTTCTGAGTGGAAGCCGTGACCATATCGCAGCCGAGGATAAGGTCGGCTCCCGACGCCGCGATGCGGATGGATTTGATGTCGTCCGGCGATGGCGCAATGCGCAGGTGGCTGGACACTTCCCCGCCTTTTTGCGCCAACCCTGCCATATCGATGATGGCGCTACCCTTGCCCTCCAGATGGGCGGCCATGCCGAGCACTGCACCGATCGTAACGACGCCGGTTCCGCCGACGCCCGTAATGATGACGCCGTAAGAACCGTTTAGAGGTGGCAATTCAGGCTGCGGAATGCGCGGCAGTTCGGCGTTCTCCACCGCTCCGCTCTCGCCTTTCTTCAACTTCGCGCCGTGAACAGTCACAAAGCTTGGGCAAAAGCCCTCGGTGCAGGAGAAATCCTTGTTGCACGCACTTTGGTCGATTTGGCGCTTGCGGCCGTATTCGGTTTCCACAGCGCCGACTGCGACGCAGTTGGACTTCACACCGCAATCACCACAGCCTTCGCAAACCTGCTCGTTGATGACGATCCGGCGGTCTGGATCGGGGAACTTGCCACGCTTGCGGCGACGGCGCTTTTCGCTGGCGCAGGTCTGGTCGTAAATGACGACGGTCAGCCCTTTTACCTGTGCCAGTTCTTCCTGAACCGGGATGAGTTCTGAACGGTGATGGATGGTCGTGCCAAGCGGCCATGCAATCTGGCTGTCGTATTTTTCAGGCTCGTCCGTCACCACTGCGACGCGTTTCGCGCCTTCGGCCGCCACCTGTTGGGCGATCTGCCATGGCGTCAGTCCGCCCTCGTTCGGCTGACCGCCCGTCATGGCGACAGCATCGTTGAATAGGATTTTGTAGGTGATGTTGGCCTTCGATGCGGCAGCAGCGCGGATAGCGAGATAGCCGGAGTGGTTGTAGGTCCCGTCGCCCAGATTCTGGAAGACATGGTCACGCTTCGAGAAATGATGCTCACCAACCCAGTTGGCCCCCTCGCCTCCCATCTGGGTGTAGCCCTCGGTTTCGCGGTCCATCCACTGCACCATGTAGTGGCAGCCGATACCAGCATAGGCGCGCGCACCGTCCGGAACGTGGGTCGATGAATTGTGTGGGCAACCGGCGCAGAAATACGGTATGCGCTGGGCAACACCTTGGGTCGCCTTGAGCGTGGCTTGCGCTTCCTTAAGTGCCTTCACCTGCGCGCCAAGTTTACGATCCTTCGCGAAGCGGTTGACGCGCTCACCGATAGCGACGGCAATCTGGTTGGAATCAAGCGAGCCGTGGATCGGGAACAGCCACTCGGCTTTCTCGTCTTTTTTGCCGACGACCTTCGGTCGGTCATCGAGGCCGTAAAGCTCCTCGCGCACCTGCACCTCGATGAGCTCGCGCTTTTCTTCCACCACAATGACGAGGTCGAGTCCCTTGGCGAAGGCGCGCAATTCCTTCCGGGACAGCGGCCAGACGCAGCCGCATTTGTACAGTCGGATACCGAGATCGTTCGCGCGGACCTCGTCGATGCCGAGATCATCCATCGCTTGGCGAACGTCGAGATAGGATTTACCAGCGGTAATGATTCCAACCTTGGGGTTCTTCCCACCGGACGTGATTGTGTGATTGAGCCTGTTGGCCGCAACATAATCTTGAACGGCGTAGCGCTTGTGGACGTGCAGGCGTTCTTCCTGCACTAGAATCGGGTCATTGGGGCGGATGTTGAGACCGTCAGGCGGACGGCGGTCTTCCTGCGGCTCCTTGAGCGTGACCCTGTCCACACTACCGTCAACGACGGCGGTGGATTCGATGGTGTCCTTCACGCATTTGATGCCGACCCAAACGCCAGCGTAACGAGACAGGCCGTAACCGAGGATGCCGTAATCCAGAATTTCCTGAACACCAGCGGGTGAAAGGATTGGGATTTTCAAATCCAGAAGGTGGAACTCGCTCTGGTGCGCAGTGGTGGAGGATTCCGCTGTATGGTCGTCCCCCATCAGCAGCAACACGCCGCCGTTCTTCGATGTCCCAGCTAGATTGGCATGGCGGAAGACGTCGCCGGACCGGTCCACGCCCGGGCCTTTGCCGTACCAGACGCCGAAAACTCCATCGAAGCGGCCTTCGCCGCGCATTTCCGCCTGCTGCGTGCCCCAGATTGCAGTTGCTGCAAGGTCTTCGTTCAAGCCGGGTTCGAAGACGATGTCTCGTGCCTTGAGGCGTGACTGCTCCTTCCACATGGCCATATCGAGCCCGCCGATGGGCGAACCGCGGTAACCGGAGACATAGCCGCCTGTGTTGAGACCCGCAGCTTCATCGCGCGCCTTCTGCATCAACGTCAGGCGCACGACGGCCTGAGTACCGGTAATGAAAACGTCAGATTTATCGAGATCGTATTTGTCGGCGAGGTTTACGGGCGCGAGTTCAGGCTGAGAACCGGACCCTGCGGCGTGAATGCTATCGGGCATCTGGTCGGACATCGTATGGCTCCCTCTTCCTGCTTCTTGCGCGCGAAGCGGGGTGCGCTCTTTGTGCTTACGAGTTTCGCAATATCGCGGCGTGGGTCAAGTGCCGTAGAGCCATTCGGGCAGTGCCGTGGCGAGCGACGGCCACCAGAAGACGATGGCCAGTGCTAGCAGTTGCAGGCCGATATAGGGGACGACACCGCGATACATCATGGCCGTGGTTACAACCTTCGGCGCGACGCTGCGCAGGTAGAAGAGCGAGAGGCCGAAGGGCGGCGTGAGGAATGAGGTCTGGAGGTTAAGCGCGAGCAACACGCCAAGCCAGACCGGGCTCATCGTTGAGCCGTCCGCCAAAGGAAGCGTCAGAAGAACGGGCGCTGCGAGCGGCAGCACGATGTAGGTGATCTCGATGAAATCCAGCACGAAACCCAACAGAAAGACCGCCAACATGACGATGGCGAGCGCGCCCAGTGCGCCGCCCGGTAGGCTGGACAACCAATCAGCCAGCGTCTCATCGCCCCCGAGGCCGCGCAGTACCAGGGAGAAGATTGAGGCACCGATGATGATGGTGAAGATCGTGCATGTGAGGTGAACGCCTTCGCTGGCGATATGACGCCAGTCAGCTATGCCGAGCCTTTTCCAGCCGAGCAGGGCCGCTCCGAATGCGCCGATAGCAGCAGCTTCGGATGGAGTAGCAATGCCGCCGAGGATCGAACCCAGAACCGCTATGACGAGCGCGAATGGAGGCAGGAACGACCACCATCCAGCCACTGCCGCGCCCAACGTTTCCTGCCGCACATCCCCTTCATTTCCATCGCCGCGCAGTATCTGCCAGCCAACAAACAGTACGACCAGCAGCAATCCGGGCAGGATTGATGCCGCGAATAGATCGGCGACCGAGACGGTATCAGGCGCAAAGTTTCCGCTGGCAGTCTGGGCAGTCTGCCAAGCATTCGACAGTTGGTCGCCCAATACTATCAACACGATAGAGGGCGGCACGATCTGCCCCAGTGTACCGACGGCAGCGACCGTTCCCGATGCTTTTGCTGGCGCAATTCCTCGTGCCAGCAATGCGGGCAACGCCAACATACCAAGCGCGACCACGCTCGCCCCTACGATGCCGGTCGATGCTGCCAGAAGCGCCCCCACAAGCGTGACCGAGACCGCTGCCCCGCCACGAACACCGCGCATCCCGTCGGCGGCAGCCGTGAGCATATCACCGGCGATGCGGGACCGTTCGAGGATCGCGCCCATAAGGACGAAAAAGGGGATGGCCAACAGGATAGGATTGGTGACGATGCCCAAAACACGCGACGGGACCGCGCCGAGCAGCGCAAGATCGAACGACCCTAGCGCAGCTGCAAACAGCGCATACAGCACCGCGAAACCAGCCAATGTTAGAGCGACAGGATAACCCGCCAACAGTAGGAGCAGCGTGAGAACGGCGAAGGCTATATCCATCTTAACACGCTAACGCGCTTCACCGCTGTCGCCATCTAAGGAAACCAGCCATCAACAAGGCTAACGCAAAGATCGGAATGAGAGACTTCAGCACAAAGCGGCCTGGTAGACCGGAGATTTCGGCCGAACCCTCGCCAATGCGCCAGCTTTCCAGACCGTAGCTCCAGCCGAACCAGACGAGACAGACGGTGAAGGGCACCAGCAACAGGAAAGTGCCAAACCGTTCGACCCAACGCTTCGTATCCCGAGAGCGATTTTCCGAAATAACGTCGATCCGGACCAAACGGTCGTGAGCGAAGGATGGCGCGCTACCGATCAGGACGGCGATCGCGCCTAAGGTTACGACTAGTTCCTGCCCCCATAATAGGCCTGTACCAGCCGCGCGTAGGGCGACGATGACAACTTGCAATAGGCAGGCTGCGACTAGCGCCGAAGCTGCGACACCATGAAATAGCTTCATGATTGCCCCCGGTTGAAACGCCGCCCCGCGTTTCATAACCGGGATCAGAAGTTCAGCGATATGTCGCGGTGGCCGGACTGGCAGGTCGCGACGAACAAGGCCTGCTCGCGGGTCAGTCTGCGCTGCTGCGTCAAGCCGACAGTGTCGCGCATCGCGAGTTCGTACTCATCGAGAGCGGCTATCAACTCTGGCGTCACCTGCTCGCGCCATTGCGCTTGCTGCGTCAGAAGTTGTTGTGCCTCGGTAATGTTCGTTTCGACGTCTTCCATCCGCGGCGGGTTGCGACGCATGCCACGACGAGCCTTCGACAGCGCGCTCTTCACCTGCGACGTACCATCAACACGTGACACGGCGTCCTCGACTTCCTTTATGATGTCCTGTCCTTCCTTGGACTCCACGCCTTGTAGGCGGGCCATCAGACCATCAAGCATTGGGGTCAGAGCGGCGAATTCCTCGTTACCTGCAAGGACGGCCTGCAGGTTTTGCACATTCGTGTAAGCGGTGCGGGCAGCACGACGGAACTGGTTGCGCAGTTGGGCCTGCTCTTTGACGATCTCTTTGAAGGCATCGCGGCGCGGCTCCCAATCGTCTGGGATCTGCGCGAGAAGCGCGTCTCGCTCCGCCTGCTCTTCTGCGATCTGCGCTTCCAGCGCAGCACGAGCCTCAGCCTGCTCTTCGCTGCGCATCCGCGAGGCGCGGGTCTGCAGGCGTTCGAGATCGACGTCGAGCGCTCGTGCGTCACGCTCATAACCACGCACCAGAACATGCAACGGACGGAAGTCCTCTGCGGCGGTCTCTTCACGAGCCTCTACAGCTTTGGCCGCGTTCAATTTCTCGCGCGCTTCTGCCGTTGCGGCGTAAGACTCTTCAAGCGACTTGCGCAGGTTTTCGGGCAGATAGGACAGGTCCATTGCCTTCAAGCTTTCCTGCGCTGCAACGATGGCACCCGTCGGTTCCTGCATGCGCTGATGGATGTAGTTTTCGACGCAGTACTGAAGGCGCGGATTACGCGGCGGCGGGGCTGTGTCCGACAGCAGCGAAACGCGGTTCGGCAGATAATTCACCAGTTGCGGCACCTGCGCGACAATGACGAGTGCCAGAAGCTGCAGCGAGATGAAGCCGATCACGCCTTTGTACATGTCGAGAGTCTTCACCACCTTCGGCGCAACACCACGCAAATAGAAGAGCGCGAAGCCGAACGGCGGTGTCAGGAACGATGTCTGGATGTTCAGACCGATCATCACGCCTAGCCAAACGGCGGTGACGTTCGCGGAGGGGTCTGCCAGAAGGATAGGTGCCATGATCGGCACGACCACCACGGCGATTTCGATGAAGTCGAGGAAGAAGCCGAGGATGAACATGATCGCCATAACGACGATGAACTTTGCCCAGAAGCCACCGGGCACACCCTCCAGAAAATGCTGGACAAGTTCTTCACCGCCGAAAGCGCGGAAAGCGGCGGTGAGCATCGCAGCGCCAAGAAGGATGATAAAGACAAGCGATGTTGCTTTCGCCGTTTCCACCATCACGTCGGTCAGTGTGTTGTCGGTGCGATAGGCGCGCACGGCAGACCAGATCAGCGCAGCGATGAGACCGGCAGATGCGATGAGCGCGATGGTGATGCCGATCTGATCGCTCGTCGACTGGATCAGTTTGATGTTGGTGTTGAAGTTGGCGACTACGACCGCAATGACCCCGAGTGAAACCAGCGCAAGAATGGCGGGAAGATAGGCCCCCTTCTGCCCTTCCTTCAGCCGATATCCGGACATGATGAGCGCGCCCGCAGCACCGATGGCACCAGCCTGGTTCACGGTTGCGATACCGGCAAGGATGGTGCCGAGCACGAGGAAGATGAGCGCCAGCGGTGGCACCAGCACGATGCCAAGGCGCTGCCAGAAGGCTTTATCCAGACCGGCCTCGTTCGGAACTGCAGGCGCCTTTTTCGGGAACAGCAATGCGGTCCCGAGAATGTAGAGCATGTAGAGCCCAACGAGCAGAAGCCCCGGCACCAATGCGCCGAGGAACATCTCGCCTGCTGACGTGGACGTGACCCCGAATGGCGATGGCATGGTCAGTTCGCCTGTGGACGCCTGATAGAGCGCCTTTCGAGTAGTCCCTGCCTGATCGACCGCAGCGGCCAGCTGGTCTGCCAGAATGATCAAAACGATGGATGGCGGAATGATCTGCCCCAGAGTGCCCGAAGCGGCAATCGTACCGGTCGCCAGCGATGGGGAGTAGTTGTTGCGCAGCATGGCAGGGAGCGAGATCAGGCCCATAGCAACAACGGTCGCGCCAACGATACCTGTGGTGGCGGCCAGCAATGCACCCACAAACACAACGGATATACCAAGACCGCCGGGAACAGGGCCAAATAGCTGCGCCATGGTCATCAGCAGATCTTCTGCGATCTTGGATCGCTGCAGCATGATGCCCATGAAGATAAACAGCGGAATGGCTATGAGCGTGTCTCGCTCAACCTCCCAATAGATGCCCCTGAGGTTTGTTACCCCGGCTGACAACCACTGCCCCGGTCCGCCCTGCGCAAAGTAAGCATCAGGACTGCCAGCAAATGCCCAACCGGCAAGACCGGCAAGAGTGATGGTAATGATGGCGGCACCGGGCAGCGCAAACGCGACCGGATAGCCCGAGCCCAGCGCCGTCGCCATGATGATGAGCAGAAGAAGGAGGAAAAACAGTTCCATCGTGGTGATCTACCGGGTCGTGAATATCGTGGGAGCGAACGGTCTAATGCGCGGCGGCATCGGCCCTGTTGAGGCGGGTTCCAGGCTCATCGCGCCAATCTGCGACGGATTCCAGAAAGTAGCTGACGAACTGGATCAGCATGGTGATGGCGAAAACACCGAGGAAGCCTGCCATCATATATTTGACGTAGAGGCCGAAGCCTGACTGTGACACTTCGAAATTGGAAACCGATCCGTAAATTACCGCCGACGCACCGCCGAGGCCGATAATGAGAATGGTCCAGCACAGGCCCATGCCCAGCAACACGGTGCCGATCGAGTTCACGCGACCTTTATTGCGATTGCGCATGCCGGCATAAAAAATGTCGACACGCACATGCCCCTCTTCATAGAGCGTATAGGCTGAAGCAAAGAGGAAGAGCGCAGCGTACCAGAAGCGCACCAGATCGCCCATGAAAGCCTGCTCATAAGAAAACACGAAGCGCGTTATAACGATCATCAGCTCAGCAGCGACGATCATGATCGTGAGCCAGTGGAAGCCGAGCGTGCGGAAAAAGAACGCACAAATCACACCGAGCACCGCCAATGGCACGTGTAGCCAAGGACCACGGAATTGAGAGCGACCAAGATCACGGGCGAGATCGCTGCCAAAGACAGCTTCCAGTGCACCTTCGACACGCAGCGCCGAGACGATCATGTCGCCGATTCCTACGAACAAAACGATGAAAAAGAACGCTCTGACGACAAAGAGATTGAACTCGTGGACGCGAGCGGCGTCCGCGCGCAATTCAACAGTCTTATCGCGCAGAACCAGCCATGCGGAGAACGCCAGAGCCGCACCGTAGGACACGAGTTGAATGGCCGACAGCGCTCCGCCACCGGAGGCGACCGCGCCAGCGCCGGGCCAACCAAAAGTGATGATGAGCACGCGGTTGACGAACCAGACGGCGAAAACGATCAGCGTGGCCCAGCCAAAAAATCGGCTGCCGAGTGCGACCGCATCATCGGTATGCACAATCCCTGAGCCATCGTGTTGAATGGCATGGCTATCGGGATTGCTCATTGGGGTGGGTGTCGCTGCGGCGCTCTCCGGCTTCGAAGTCGACTCGTTCATGCTGACATCATCCCCGTCACTGTGCAGCTTCGACCGAGGCGCTCCGCCGTTATGTCTCGCTTGCACCCTATTCCTTCACGTCGCTTTGCGGACCTCAGGAGCCTCGCTGCGGGGACATGAACCCGACACTTCAAACGCATCTTCCGGAGAAGAGACCAAGGGCGATCGAGCCGCCCCTGGTCTTGATAAATGCTCTGCAGCAAACGCTGCGGGAACAGGCTTTACTCAATGCCGAGCGCGTTGTTGCGCTTGATCGAGTAGGCGATGTCGGACTTGGCCATCCACGAGCCAACTTCCTGACGGGCGGCAGCGTGCGCATCGAGGATTTTGGCAGCCAGCGGGGAGTGATCGCGGGCTTCCTCGAACACTTCCTGAGCTGCATCCGCGAAGGACTGATACACGTCGTCGTTGAATTCCTTCAGAACGACACCGTTTTCATTGATCAGTTTCGCTAGGTACTCACCATTGTTGGCGTTGGTTTCTGCCATGGTGCGTGCATTTTCTTCGTTGGCAGCTGCTTGGATGATGGCCTGATCGACCTTGTCCAAACCGTCCCACCAGGCCTTGTTCATACCGAGTGCGAGCTGTGCGCCCGGCTCGTGCATGCCGGGGAAGTAGTAGAACTTCGCGGCTTCGTAGAACTTCATGAAGTAGTCGTTGTACGGGCCGACCCACTCGGTCGCGTCGATTGCACCGGAGGTGAGGTTTTCGTAAATCTGACCACCCGGCAGGGAAACCGGGGATGCACCCAGTTTGGCCATGACGTCGCCGCCCTGACCCGGAATACGCATCTTCAGACCCTTCAGATCTTCAGCGGAGTTGATTTCCTTGTTGAACCAACCACCCATCTGAACACCGGTGTTACCGGCAGCGAAGGCTTTGAGGCCGAATTCTGCGGACAGTTCATCCCACAGTTCCTGCCCACCACCGTACTTAATCCAGGCGTCCATTTCGGTGTAAGTCAGACCGAAGGGAATGGCGGTAAACGGCGAGAAACCAGCGTGCTTGCCTTTCCAGTAGTATTCGGCAGCCATGTAAGCCTGCGCGTTACCGGAGGCGACTTCGTCGAAGGAATCGAACGCACCGACACGCTCACCAGCAGCAAAATATTTCGTGGTGATGCGACCATCGGTCAATTCAGTGATACGAGCGGCCAGGCGCTGAGCCGGCAGACCCAGACCCGGGAAGTCCCGCGGCCAGGTGGAAACGATAACCATTTCCTTGATGTTCTGCGACAGGGCAGGCGTGGCGAGGGTGGCGGCCGTACCGGCTGCACCGACCAGACCGGCCTTTTTGATAAATGAACGTCTATCCATATTGGTCTCCCATTGCGTCCGCAGACTTTGGCCTGCGGTCCGTTGTTAGCACCGGAAGTCGGCGATGCTGTTGCAATGGGTCCGCGCAAATGCGCGGCAGTCCATCTACGACAAATCCTGCCGCACCTCCCAGTGGCGCTCCTTACAGAACATCTTCGTCTTCATCGCAAGGCCAATCCGCCTTGCCTCAATCGATTGATTGGAAAAATTGAGACCCGGCCAGAGCAAGCGAAATCGCGCAGCGACCGCTTTCGCGAAGCTGAAATGGCGGTATAGAATGCAGAATTGAAAACCAGCGCCGGATTTGCGGCAATTCAGGACGAAATCTGATGGCGAAACCGCTCATTTTGGTCACCACAGACTATAAACAGGTCGATCCCTATATGTGGCACGCCGTGCCGTCGCCTTACATCGACGCTGTGGCGAACGTCTCCAACGCGTTACCGCTTGCTCTGCCTAGCCTCGCAGACCGTCTCGATATTGATGATGCATTGAATCGGGCCGATGGTGTATTGGTAACCGGATCGCGGTCCAACGTTCACCCAAGCAACTACGGTGCCGAGGCGAGCGAGGACCACAAGCCGTTTGACCCTGTCCGCGACGCTACGACGCTACCGCTCATCCGCCGCGCCATCGAGCGGGGCGTGCCGCTGCTGGCCATCTGCCGAGGAATTCAGGAACTGAACGTTGCCCTGGGCGGGTCGATCACCGCCGCATTTCAAAAGAACCGGAACCTTGATGGCCATGGTTACCCCTGGGAAGGGACTATGGATGAACGCTTTGCACTGGCCCATGGCTTGAAAGTTGAGCCCGGTTCTCGCCTCGATAAGATTCTCGACGGCGCCGCACCGGACGTAAACTCCCTTCACACGCAAGCGCTGGATGAACTTGGCGAAGGCATCATTGTCGAAGCCATTGCAGAAGACGGTACCATCGAAGCTGTTACCGTGGCGAACGCACCAGGCTGGGTAGTCGGCGTGCAATGGCATCCAGAATATTGGGCGTCCACCGACACGGCCTCTAACAGAATCTTGGGTGCCTTTGGTGACGCTGCACGGGTTTACATGCTTTCCAAACGCAGCGCTGCATCGGTGGCAGCATGAGCGGCACTCATGAAGACGACCACGACCACTCGCATCTGAGCGAGATGGACGCCCGTGTGAGGGCTCTAGAGAGCCTGCTGGTGGAAAAAGGCTATCTCGACAGCGCGGCGGTGGATGAGATCATCGAGACATACGAGACCCGCATCGGTCCGCGAAACGGTGCGCATGTTGTGGCAAAGGCTTGGTGCGAGCCGGACTTTGCAGACTGGTTGAAGCAAGACGCAACAGCGGCGATCCACTCGCTTGGTTATGTATCACGGCAGGGTGAGCACATGGTCGCTGTCTTCAATGATGCAAAGACGCATCACCTTGTCGTCTGCACCCTGTGCTCCTGCTATCCTTGGAGCGTGCTGGGCCTGCCGCCGACATGGTACAAGTCACCGCCCTACCGCTCCCGCGCCGTCATCGATCCGCGAGGCGTACTGGCCGAATTCGGTTTGGAACCGAGTGACGATGTTGCCGTAGAGGTTCACGATTCGACAGCTGAGACCCGATATCTCGTCATCCCACAGCGCCCAGATGGCACCGACGACTGGAGCGAGGAGCAACTCATGGCCTGCGTCTCCCGCGATGCCATGATCGGCACTGCACTGGCGCAAAAACCGTGAATGGGGGAGCTGATCTCGGCGGGATGATGGGCTTTGGCCGCGTCGTCGAAAGCGCAGCGGCTTCTCGAGATGAACCGCTATTTCACGCAGAATGGGAGCCGCGCGTTCTCGGCATGATCGTTGCCTTGGGCGCAGCGGGCAAATGGAACCTGGACCAATCCCGTTTCGCTCGCGAGAGCCTGCCGCCAGTGGATTATCTGCGCTTCCCCTATTACCGTATTTGGCTAGAAGCTGCAGAGAAGCTGATGCTCGAGCGGAACATGATAACCGCCGAGGAACTATCGGCTGGTAGCATGATCTCGCAGCCGCAACCCATCCGCAAACGGCTTGCGCGAGAAGATGTAGCGGCAGCTTTGGAGGCAGGCGGTCCGGTGGACCGGCCAGCCGACCACGATCCCGGTTTTGAGGTGGGCGATGCGGTGCGCACGATCAACATCCATCCCGAAGGCCATACGCGCCTGCCCCGCTATGCACGCGGGCATGTCGGAAACATCACCGCGATCCTCGGCTTTCACGTCTTCCCCGACAGCAATGCGTTGGGGGCCCTAGGCAAAGGCGAAGACCCCCAATGGCTCTATCAGGTGCGCTTCTCCGCGCAGGAATTGTGGGGCAAAGACCGGCATCCGCGCGACACCGTCACACTCGATCTCTGGGAGCCGTATCTTGAGCGGCCCTGATTTTCGAAAGCTGGACGGCATCGAATTGCGCGACGGCGAACCGGTTTTCCGTGAGCCGTGGGAAGCGCAGGCCTTTGCGATGGTGATCGCATTGCACCAGCAAGGGGTGTTCGCATGGGCGGAATGGGCCGATGCGTTGTCAGCGCAGATACACTCCGGACAGGCACGTCCCTACTACCGGCATTGGTGTGCCGCGCTCGAGGGACTGCTCGACGCTAAGAATATTGCAGACCGCGACACGGTCCAGCAGCGTGAAACCGCGTGGCACGAGGCTGCGGCCCGCACACCTCATGGCGAACCCATCATTCTAGACAGGGGATGACGCCTAGGCGATCAACGGAAAACGATCCATGACCAAACCAGACTTGATCGTGGGGTTCATCGGCCTCGGCAATGTCGGCGGGAAGCTCGCCGGTTCCCTGTTGCGCAATGGGTTCACGACTTGGATTCGCGATCTCGATCGGGCGTCTGCGGAGCCGTTTGTCGCTCAAGGCGCTCATTTCGCCGAAAGTCCGGCGCAGATGGCGCAGGAATGCGATGTAACCATTACGTGCCTCCCCTCACCTGCCGCATGTGCAGCGGTCGTTGAAGGCGATAGCGGCCTGCTGGAAGGCTTGGGTGAAGGAAAGATTTGGGCGGAGATGTCCACCAACGACGAGAGCGAAGTGGCACGCCTGGCCCAATTGGTCGAAGCCACAGGCGCGGCTGCTATCGAATGTCCAGTCTCGGGCGGCTGTCACCGCGCAGCGACGGGAAACATCTCCATCTTTGCAGGCTGCGAGCGCGATGTGTTCGAGCGGATGCTGCCGCTTCTCACGACGCTCGGCCGTCGCGTCCTGCATACCGGGCCGATAGGCACAGCGTCGAAACTGAAAGTGATGACGAACTATCTAGCGACAGTGAATCTGCTGTCGGTCTGCGAAGCCATGACGACGATGCAGGCTGCCGGCATCGACCTCGCTACAACCTACGAGGCGATCACGATTTCCTCCGGCACGAGTTTCGTGGCGGAGACTGAGGGGCAGGTCATCCTCAACGGTTCCCGCGATATATCCTTTACAATGGACTTGGTGTCGAAGGATATCGGCCTGTTTCAGAAGCTTGCGGAGGACAACGGCGTTCCGCTGGAGCTATCCCCCCTCATCGTGGACATCTTCAAGGACGGCGAAGCGCGCTACGGGCCGAGGGAGTTGTCGCCTAACATTATACGGCGGCTCGAAGATGCCACGGGACAGCGGGTGCTGGCGAATGGCTTCCCTGCCGAAATGCTGGACGACGAAGCGGAAGAGCCGGGCTATGAGGTTGTTCCGCGCAACCGGGTTTAGACCAACGCTTCCGCGATGCGCACCAACCGCCGATCACTACCGCGTGGGCCGATGATGCTGACGCCCAGAGGCGCGTCATAGACGGTCGCCAGCGGAAGCGTGATTTGCGGAAGGCCGGAATTGCCCGACAGGCAAAGAAGCCGCAACGCCCGTTCGCGGAAAGCTTGCAACGTCTCTTCGGATTCAGTCTTCAACTGCGCGCAGCTTGGCATGGTTGGCAAGATCAGCAGACCATCACTACCGATGAGGTCTTCCAAAGCCAGCCGCATTTGGATGCGTTTGCCGGCATGTTTCTCAAACTCGGCTTTCGTCACCGACGCACCGAATTCAAAGCGCTCCTTCACACCGGGGCCGAGATCGGGCTTGTTCTTCTCAATCCAAGGACCCAGCGCACGCCAGGCTTCATACGCTTGGCACATTCGGAACGCCCAATAAGCTTCTTCTAGATCGAAGGGCAGTTTTTCGAAATGGCGTTCGTCATCGAAATGCTCCTCGATGATCTCCGCACCTTTCGCGTATTCGAGATAGTCAGCGTCAGCGAGCAATTGTGTGTCGAGTTCTGGACAAGCGATCAGCCGCATAAGTTTGGTATCGTCGGCATCTGCGCCCAGCACCAAATCGGCGACTTTTCCGTAGGTCTCACCGTCCTTAGTGAACCAGCCGAAGCAATCGTAGCTCGGTGCCAAAGGCATGGTCAGGTCCATCGGCAAGCGGTCGTGGGTCGGGCGCAGACCGATAAGCCCGCAATAGCTGGCGGGGCCGCGCACCGAACCACCCGTGTCGGAGCCTGTCGCCACTTCGACGACCCCCGCGGAGACAAGCGATGCCGACCCTGACGACGACCCACCCGTAACCCGATCGGGCGCTGCAGCATTCATCGGCGCACCGTAATGTTTGTTGATGCCGGTAAGGGAGAAGCAGAGCTCTTCACACTGGCTCTTACCGATGAGCTCGATGCCAGCATCCAGCATCATCTGCACGACAGGCTGGGTAACGGTGTCGATCTCGGCTTCGGCCAACCGTGTCGGCGAACCCCATCCGTTGGGGTAACCGGCCACCTGGTAGATGTCTTTCACCGCCAGTTTAAGACCGGCGAGTGGACCCTTTTTCGCGTGCGGCAGGGCAACATCTTGATAGTCGCACCAAGCGTTCAGTTCCGGGTTTTTCATAACGTCAGCGCTCGGTCAGATGGCGATCAAGCCAGCTTCCCCACTCGCCGCGCCGAACGCAAGGCGGTGGCCATCCTTATCCCAGTTCAACGACGTGATTTCATCGTTGCCGCCGCGTCGCAACAAAGCACCCGTCACGTCATCGATCTGTGCAGCGACGATCACGCCGTCGCTGTAGCCGATGGCCACCACATCTTCGACGGGATGACAGGCCACTTGCACCGCAAGCGTGCCCGCCCGGGTCGCCAGTTCCTTGGGCGATTTGCCCATGGGGCCGGATTTTCCCGAAAACGGCCAGCAGACGGCCGATTGCGCGCCGGACGTCGCCAGCCAGTTGCCCTTGCGGGACCAGGACAGGCTTTTGGTCTTGGCCGGATAACCCGCCATGCGCATATGTGCACTATCGCCGGAGGTACGGTTGTCCAACCGCCAACCGTGGAGCGTGTTTTCCGCCATCGTCGTTACGACGTATTTCCCATCGGGCGAGAAGGATACGCCCGTATGCGCGCCGTCCCAGTCGAGCAAGACCGGGTCACTCGATTGCGCGACCCAGTGCAGTGACACGCCGTTGTATCGGGCGGCGGCAATGCGCAGTCCCTTCGGCGCGAAGGCCAATCCCTCCACCGCGCGTTCGTGGTCGATGCGTTTCAAATTGCCATCATAGGAGACCCAAACGGTGCGACCGGCAGCAAACGCGCAGGCACCGTGGGGACCGGCTGCTATCGTGTCGATCCACTTTCCCGGCTGTTCAGCGAGTGTTTCGATGGCTTGGCGCGTGCTCCGGACCACCCGCCCATCTTCACCGCCTGTCAGGAGCGACTTTCCATCAAGGGCAGGTGTCGCGCAGAGCAGACCATCATGGGCCTCGATTGCCTCTGACGAAATAACCGGGAAATGCACTTTGCCGTCTGCGAGCGCGTAGCATGGCTCATCGTCGATGAAGCCAGCCCAAATGATCGGCTCATCGAAATCATACGGTGCAAGTGTCGTCATTAAGCGGGAACAGCCTGCTTCGCTTCACAGGCCTTAAACGATCGCTCGATCTTCTCGCGATCCAGATTGCGCCCGATGAAGACGAGACGCGACTCCCGTGCCTCTCCCTCTTTCCACGCCCGCTGATGATCGCCTTCGACGATCATGTGAACGCCCTGAACGACGTAGCGATCATCATCACCGTCGAACGCGATGATGCCCTTCAGCCGCAGGATATCCGGTCCGTCGACCTGCGTGATCTTGTTGATCCACGGGAAGAACAGCGTGTGGTCCAAGGTGCCGCCGCGCAGGGAAATCGACATGACGGAGGTGTCGTGCGTGTCGCCGTCCAGTTTGGCGTGATCCTGGGAATGGTCGTGGCCATGGTGGTCGCAAGCCGGGTCGCATTCGTGGTCGGGGTGATCGTGGTCGTGCGCGTGCAGAAAATGCGGATCGTTTTCAAGAATGCGGTCGAGGTCAAAAGCACCGCGATCCAGCACGACGTCCAGTGCAACGTCGGAGCGCTCCGCGGTATGGATCACTGCATGAGGATTGATCGAGCGTATGGTGGAGCGCAGTTTTGCGAGTTCTTGGTCGTCCACCAGATCGGCCTTGTTGAGGATAACCACATCGGCGAAAGCGACCTGATCTTCCGCCTCCGGTGCATCCTTCAATGTTTGTGGAAAGTGTTTGGCATCGACCAGCGCCACCACCGCATCAAGCCGCGCTTTCGCCCGCACATCGTCGTCCATGAAGAAGGTCTGCGCGACGGGCGCAGGGTCCGCTAGTCCGGTTGTTTCTACAATGATGCCGTCGAACCTGCCTTTACGGCGCAGCAGGTTCTGCACCACGCGCACAAGATCGCCGCGTACGGTGCAGCACACGCAGCCATTGTTCATTTCGTAGATCTCTTCATCGGACTCCACGATGAGATCGTTGTCGATGCCGATTTCACCGAACTCGTTGACGATGACCGCGTATTTCTTTCCGTGGTCGGCGGAGAGAATACGGTTTAAGAGCGTGGTCTTGCCTGCACCGAGATAGCCGGTGAGGACGGTGACTGGGGTGAGATCGGATGCGGACATGGCGCGGTTCCTTCGGTCGGTCTGTCCTGAGATATGGCGTCCCTTGCACGTCGCTGCAACGGCTTCGCGCTCAATCCTTCAACAGGGTGAGGTTGAACGCCGCGACCTCATGCAACAAGGCGAGCAATCCGTCGGATGCGGCGTTGAGAAGCCGCTCACCGGTCTCCGCCGTCGCCGAGGCGGCGTTGCCCGCGACGCCATCGGGGTTCAGATCACCCATCATCCAGCCAAATGCGTGCGGACCATAGGCGCGCAAATGCGGGCCTGTTAGGCGCGATTGCAGATTGGGGAAATCCTGGGCCCTCTCCATGTTTACGCGGTCTGGATACAGTGCCAGCATCACCGATGTCTCGATCTCGCCCCCGTGAATACCGAGCGCCTCTTCTTGCACCGACACGATACCGGAGCCGCGGATGAAGCGGTCCCATTTAGTGGCAACAGCCAGCACCGGATGTCGCGCGCGCAATTCCTGACACACGATCTGCACCAGCGGCACGTTGCCACCATGGGCGTTCATGAAGATGATGCGCCTGCAGTTCCTAGCGATCTCACCTTCGGCCAGATCAATCCAGCGCGAAATCGCCTCTTGCCACGTCAGCGTCTTGCTGCCCTTGAAGCGCATGTGTTCGGGCGAATAGCCGACCTGTTCAGTCAGTAGGATATTCAAATCCAGACCGTCCGCTTTCGCCACCGTGCGCGCCACAACACCATCGGCAATCAGAGCATCCGTATCGAATGGCAGATGTGGTCCGTGCTGCTCGTAAGCGCCGAGCGGGATGATGGTGATCGTGTTGACGTTCACAGAGTCTCCAGAAACGCCTTCGCCGCTGCGCCATGCTCATGGCGCAGTTTGACGATATCCATTCCGACGGGGTTTGCATCCTCGACCCTCCACTCGCCTGCCACCATCACGCGGTCAGCGGAGTGAGCACCGCAAAGGACAAGCGCTGCCAACGGATCGCCGGCTCCGGAGAAGCGCAATTCATCAAGCGTGTAGAGCGCGAGATCTGCCTGCTTGCCGACCGCAATCTTACCGATATCATCGCGGTTCAGACATTTGGCAGAGCCTTCAGTCGCCCAGCGGAAGGCGTCGAAATGGGTGATAGAAGCCGCATCATAGGTCAGGCGATTGACCATCAGCGCGTGGCGTACGCTTTCCATGAGATTGGAATTGTCGTTGGAAGCGGAACCATCGACGCCGAGACCCACCGGCGAGCCCGCTGCTTCTAGTTCTTTCGTGCGGCAATGGCCGGAAGCCAGCACCATGTTGGAGGTCGGGCAGTGGCACACGCCGACACCGTGCTTGCCCAGCCGCGCGACTTCGTCATCGTTGAAATGGATGCCGTGGGCCAACCAGACACGCTCGTTCATCCAACCGAGATCGTCGAGATAATCGACTGGGCGACAGTTGAAGTGTTCGAGGCAATAGTCGTTCTCGTCCACAGTCTCGCCGAGATGGGTGTGGCAAGTGCAATCGTGCTTGTGGGCAAGCTGCATCGTCTCGGTCATTAGATGCTTGGTCACAGTGAACGGCGCGCACGGAGCCAATGCCACCTGCAACATCGAGCCGTCGGACCGGTCGTGGTATTTGTTCAGAATGCGCTCGCAATCAGCCAGGATCGTATCGTCATCCTGCACAATGGAGTCGGGCGGCAGGCCACCATCCTTCTCGCTCAAGCTCATGGAACCGCGAGTCACGGTCATCCGCATGCCGAGGCGCGCGGCCTCTTCCACCTGAATGTCCATCGCGTTTTCGAGGCCATCGGGAAACAAGTATTGATGGTCGGAAACGGTTGTACAGCCACTCATCAGCAGTTCCGTCAGCGCAAGGCGCGTGGCGAGGCGGAACGCCTCCGGCTTCACGTTGCGCGCCCAGATCGGGTACAGCGCCTTCAGCCACGGAAACAGTTCCTTGTTGATGGCCGCCGGATGGGCGCGGGTGAGCGTCTGGAAGAAGTGGTGATGGGTGTTGATCAGCCCCGGTAGCACAACGTGGCGAGACGCATCGAATTCCCGATCCACCGGGGCGGATGGCTGCTGCCCCGACGCCACCAGTTCGACGATGCGGCTGCCCTCGACGACGATGCCGCCCTCTGCGCCTTCTGCCAGGATAGCGATCGGGTTCTTGATCCAAAGCCGCATTAACGGGACATGCTCCACAGTCGCAATAATCAGCGGCCAACTTATGGG
>JBCCRF010000011.1:0-18982 GCA_039208305.1 Pseudomonadota bacterium | reverse complement strand
GTTCGCCTTCCAGTTCGGTCCACGCCTGTTGGCGGAGCGGGTTACAAAGCGCTTGGAGGCGTCGCCGCTGTGGCTAGCAGGTGCGGTCTTCATCGCCGCCATCCTTGTTACCGTTTGGCTTTCACCTCCGGGCACCGCGCCCTTCATCTATTTCCAGTTCTAGGAGCCCGTGATGTTGCCCGCCCGCTGTCTTGCCATCTTCCTCGCCGGACTTCTCGCGCTGGTCGTGTTCCAATCCTCCGCGATGGTGACGACGAGCTACGATCTGCCGGAGAATGCCATGAGCGAGCGCATCGTGATGGCGGCCGAGACATGGCACGGCTGGATGGAAGCGATGGGCACGGCGGGTGTGACTGAGGCGATTTCCGACACGTTGGAAGAATGGCACGAGGTGCCGATCACGGATGCATGATCGCGTTGCACGGCTGACCCGTTTGAAACAACGGGTCATACGCTCCTAAATAGAGACTGACAGTTCCGGCCCCAACTTCAACACGGTGGCACGGACACCAAGAGCAAGACCATGAGCTTTCGACCTATCGCATCCGAATCCCAAGCCGTTCCCACGATGGAAGGGGCGGGTGTGCATCTGCACCGCGTCTTCGGTTTCGACGAGCAGAACCGCTGCGACCCGTTCCTAATGATGGATGATTTCCGCAACGACGATCCGGCGAAATACCAGGCCGGGTTTCCCTGGCACCCCCATCGCGGCATCGAAACGATCACCTATGTGCTGGAAGGCACCGTCGAGCACGGTGACTCGCTGGGCAATCGTGGTGTGCTGGGGGCAGGTTCCGTGCAGTGGATGACCGCTGGTTCCGGCATCATGCATCAGGAAATGCCGTCGGGTAACGACAAGGGCCAGATGCACGGCTTCCAACTGTGGGCGAACTTGCCATCCTCTCTGAAGATGACCGACCCTCGCTATCAGGACATTGCGGGCAATGAGTTTCCGATCATCACCGATGATGACGGCGTGGCGGTGAAGATCATCACCGGCAAATTCTGGGGCGCGACCGGGCCGGTGGACGGGATCGCTGCCGATCCGTTGATCCTTGACGTCTCTATGCCCGCCAACACCCGCAAGGTGCTGCCGGTGGACACATACGCATCCACTTTCGCCTACATTTTTGCTGGGGCTGGAACGTTCAAGGATGCGTCCAACCCCGTTGGCGTGAAAGTGGAGAAGGAGTTTGCCGGTGAGGAGCTGAATATCCGTGATCTTTCAGGCAACCGCACGCTGGTGCGCTTCGATACCGGCGGTGAGATCGTGGTGAATTCCGGCCCCGAAGGCATGTGCTTTCTACTGGTCTCCGGTCAGCCCATTCAGGAACCCGTCGCGTGGCACGGCCCCATTGTCATGAATACGCGCGAGGAACTGGTGGAGGCTGTGCGTGACCTGCAGCGCGGCACCTTCATCAAGAAAGGCGCATACGGCACCCCCGGCACTGTCTGAGCGTAATGCACGGCGGGGCGAGTTTATCCCCGTTTCCCCGCGCGACTGTCGCAAAACTGTCTTTTCCCCAGCCCAAGGGCTGCGGCGTACTCACCGTTGCGCCTTGTCAGGTGCAGCGATACGCTTTCTTCGCATTTTGCACTGGGAGAAGATCAATGAACCTGAAGACCATTCTGCTCGGCTCGACCGCCGTCATCGCCATGACCCTGTTCGGTGCGTCGCCGTCACTTGCGCAGGACAATTGCCCGCGCGGCACACTGGACGCTGCCTATTGCGACGCTGATGGCGATCTGGTCGCCGATACGCCCACCGATCCCGCCAAACAGGTCGACCCCGACACGCTGATCTTTGCCTACACGCCTGTGGAAGACCCTGCCGTTTACAAGGAAGCCTGGGCCGATTTCCTCGCGCATCTGAGCGAAAAAACCGGCAAGGAAGTCGTCTTCTTCCCTGTGCAAAACAATGCCGCCCAGATCGAGGCCATGCGCTCCGGCCGTTTGCACATCGCTGGCTTTAACACTGGCTCCAACCCGCTGGCCGTTAACTGCGCGGGCTTCCAGCCCTTCACGCTGATGGCCGGTGAAGACGGCAGCTTCGGCTACGAGATGGAAATTCTTACCTATCCCGGTTCCGGTATCGAGAAGGTGGAAGACATCAAGGGCAAGAAACTCGCCTTTACCTCACCGACCTCCAACTCCGGCTTCAAGGCACCTTCCGCTATCTTGAAATCCGATTTCAATATGGAGCCGGAGAAGGACTTCGAGGCCGTCTATTCCGGCAAGCACGATAATTCGATTCTAGGTGTTGCCAACAAGGACTATCCGGCAGCTTCCATCGCGAACTCAGTTCTCGCCCGTATGCTGGCGCGTGACGTGGTGAATGAAGATCAAATCGTATCGATCTACAAATCCCAGACCTTCCCCACCACCGGCTACGGCACCGCGCATAACTTGAAGCCCGAGCTTCAGGCGCAAATCCGCGATGCCTTCTTCTCCTTCGACTGGAAAGGCACGTCGCTGGAAGAAGAGTTCGGCAAAAACGGTGAAGCCCAGTTCCTGAAGATGAACTACAAGGAATTCTGGGACGTGATCCGCAAGATCGATACCGCCAACGGCGTGTCCTACTCCTGCTCGTAAGTCTTGTATTTGAGGCTGTGAATGAAAGCGGCTGCGGGCATGGTGCCCGTGGCCGCTTTGCTAGATGGTCATGCCGTGGCCATGTCGCCGGGAGGAGCAGATGCTCGAACTCAACAAGCTGACCAAGACCTACGCCACGGGCGATCAGGCGCTGAAGGCTGTCGAACTGACGATTCCCTCAGGCCAAGTGGTAGCTCTGATCGGTCCATCTGGCGCTGGCAAATCGACGCTCATCCGGTGCATTAACCGGCTGGTGGAGCCGACCTCCGGGTCGGTGGTGCTGAATGGTGAGAACATCACGACGCTGTCCAGTGCCAATCTGCGCCGCGCGCGGCGTACCATGGGCATGATC
This sequence comes from Pseudomonadota bacterium, assembly GCA_039208305.1. Taxonomy (GTDB): domain Bacteria; phylum Pseudomonadota; class Alphaproteobacteria; order Rhizobiales; family Rhizobiaceae; genus Pseudahrensia. The sequence goes on along the minus strand of JBCCRF010000011.1, from coordinate 16,038 downwards.
TTCCAGGAATACGCTCTAGTGGAGCGGCTGACGGTGATGGAGAACGTGCTGTCTGGTCGTCTCGGCTATGTCGGCTTCTGGCGCTCCTTCCTTCGCAAATATCCCCAGAAGGACGTTGATGAGGCTTTCCGGCTTCTGGACCGTGTGGGCCTGCTCGCCATGGCCGACAAGCGGGCGGATGAGCTCTCCGGCGGCCAACGCCAGCGTGTCGGCATTGCCCGCGCGCTGATTCAGGATCCCAAACTCCTACTGGTGGATGAACCCACCGCATCCCTCGACCCCAAGACATCGCGCCAGATCATGCGGCTCATCTGCGAGCTGTGCGCCGAGCGCGGGCTGGCGGCGATCATCAACATCCATGATGTGGCGCTCGCGCAGCTCTTCGTCCAGCGCGTCATCGGCCTGCAACTGGGCGAAGTGAAATTCGATGGCCCACCGGAAGGGCTGACGCCGGATGTTCTCACCGCGATCTATGGCGAAGAGGACTGGCAGGCGACGATCGAAGAGGTGGACGAGGACGATCTCGGCGATGATGCGAAGCCGCTGGAGGCCGCGCAGTGAGCGCGACGCTTGCCGACGCCCCGGGTCTCGAAGGCCGCGTTGGGAAGGGCTGGAAGAAACCGCCCTTCATCACCAACCCGGTGCTGCGTTACACGCTGCTCACTGGCACGATCATCTATCTCTATCTCGCCGCGAATTCCATCGAGGTGAACTGGGCGCGCGTGTCGGAAGGGCTGCTGCGCGGCTGGGAATTCGTGAAAGCCTTCGGCAACCCGGATTTCACGTCGCGCTGGAACGACATTCGCGACGGGATGATCGAGAGTATCATCATCACCATCGCGTCCACGGTTGTGGGCATCGCCATCTCCATTCCCATCGGGCTGGGCGCTGCGAGGAATATTGCACCGCTGCCGGTCTATCTCATCTGCCGCGCCATCGTGGCGGTGAGCCGTGCGCTGAACGAGATCATCGTGGCCATCCTTATGGTGGCAATCTTCGGCTTCGGCCCGCTGGCCGGATTCATAACCTTGTCCTTCGCGACGATCGGCTTCCTGTCGAAACTGCTGGCGGAGGACATTGAGGACATGAGCCGCGTGCAGGCGGAGGCCATTCAGGCGACCGGTTCGTCCTGGCTGCAATGGATCAATTACGGCTTACAGCCGCAGATCATGCCGCGCCTGATCGGGCTGTCGATCTACCGCCTCGATATCAATTTCCGCGAGTCTGCCGTGCTTGGTCTTGTCGGTGCAGGTGGTATCGGCGCAACGCTGAACACGGCTTTCGACCGCTATGAGTTCGACACGGCTGCTGCCATTCTCATCATCATCATCGTGATCGTCATGGCGCTGGAATATCTGTCGGGCGTCATCAGGGCGAGGGTTCAGTAGATGCCTGTCGTTCAAAATCCGAGCGGTCCCAACAGCTGGAAGCTGCATACAACGCGCCAGTCCATTGTCCGCTGGACCGGCTGGCTGCTGGGCGTCGCAATCTTCGTCTATTGCTGGAGCGTGATTTCCGAGGCGACGACGTGGTTCTTCGTCTGGGATGCGCCACGGATTGCGGCTGACATCGGCTCGCGTGCCACGCCACCCAAGTGGAGCTATATCGAAGACCTGTGGGTGCCCATCTGGGACACGCTCAACATGGCAACGCTTGGCACCATTCTCGCGCTTTTCATGGCTGTACCGGTGGCGTTTCTTGCAGCGCGCAATACGACACCGAGCGCGCTCTTCGTGCGACCGATCGCGCTGCTCATCATCGTATCGACACGCTCCATCAACTCACTCATCTGGGCGCTGTTGCTGGTGGCGATCATTGGCCCCGGCGTGTTGGCGGGCACCATCGCCATTGCCATCCGCTCCATCGGTTTCTGCGCGAAGCTGCTCTACGAGGCCATAGAGGAGATCGACACGAAACAGGTGGAGGCAGTCACCGCCACCGGCGCATCGCGCTGGCAGGTGATGGCCTACGCTATCGTGCCACAAATCGCGCCGGCCTTTGCGGGCATCTCCGTCTTCCGCTGGGATATCAACATTCGCGAATCCACCGTGCTCGGCCTCGTCGGCGCTGGGGGCATCGGGCTGCAGTTGCAGGGCTCGCTCAACACGCTGGCGTGGAACCAGGTGGCGCTGATCCTCATCGTCATTCTCGTCGCCGTGGTCATCAGCGAGTGGGTTTCCGCAAAGGTGCGCGGTGCCATTATCTAACTGGACTTACGACGCGGAGCCTTTCTTCCAGGAATTCGACACGCGCTCGGCTTTTGATTTCTACGAGGCCGCACGACACCGTTTGCCGGGTGCCCAATATCCGGCAGAGGCGCGCCACGCCTCTGGACTGCTGGAGATGGCGGAGCATTGCGATGTGTTTTGTTTTGACGCCTTCGGCGTTCTCAACGTCGGCAATACGCCTATCGCAGGTGCGGTGGAGACCGTCGCCGCGCTGCGTGAGCTTGGCAAGCGGCTGTTCGTCATCACCAACGCGGCAACCTTTCCCAAGCCCGCTGCGGTGGCGAAGTTCGAGCGGCTGGGTTTTGACTTCGCTCCGGACGAGATCGTCACCAGCCGTCTGGCCGCCGAAGAGGCGATAGCCGGTCGCGATGATCGTCTTTGGGGTGTCATGGCGCGGTCGGATTTTCGCGAGCACGATGTGCCGGTTCGCTCCATCCTGCTAACGCAAGATATTGCGACCTACGACGCAGCGGACGCTTTTCTGCTGCTCAGTACCTGGGAATGGACGAGCGATCAGACGCGGCTTCTGGAAGCATCGCTGCAGCAAAATCCGCGCCCGGTCGTCGTGGCAAATCCGGATGTCATCGCCCCACTCGAGACCGCGTTCTCTACCGAGAGCGGCTTCGTCGCCCATCGGCTAGCGGACCTGCTGGGCATCGATATCGAGTTTCACGGCAAGCCGTTTCCCTCGGTCTTCGATCTTGTGGAACGTCGCCTGCCTGCCGATCAGCCGCGCGACCGCATTTGCATGATCGGCGACACGCTGCACACCGATGTTCTCGGCGGAGCGCAGGCAGGATGGCAGACCGTGCTGGTCTCAGATCACGGCCTATTTCGCGGCTTCGATCCCGCGTCCTTCATCGAAGAAAGCGGGATCGTGCCGGACTGGATCGTGCCGTCCATCTGACTTCTGAGTTGGCCTACTCAGTAGGCCACCCACCGATCGCTTTGACCTCCAGAAACTCCTCCAGCCCCCATGTGCCGCCTTCGCGGCCATTGCCGGATTGTTTCATGCCGCCGAAGGGCGAGCCTGAGCCGCGACCCTGTCCGTTCATGTCCACCATGCCGGTGCGTAACTTGCGGGCGACGCGGCGGGCCTTTTCCGGGTCGGTGGTCTGGACGTAGTTGGTCAGGCCGTAATCGGTATCGTTGGCGATCTCGATCGCCTCCTCCTCGCTGTCGAAGGGCATCATGGACAGGACCGGGCCGAAAATTTCTTCGCGCATGATCCGCATGTCGTTGTTGCAATCGGCGAAGACGGTGGGGCGCACATAGAAGCCGCGGTTCAGCCCGTCCGGGCGGCCCACGCCGCCGGTCACCAGTCGCGCGCCTTCGTCGATGCCCACCTGAATGAGGTCTTGAACCTTGTTGAACTGCATTTGCGAAACCAGCGGTCCGATGTGGCGCCCTTCCTGTGAGGCGGCGTTGACCGACGTGGCTTCCGCTGCCGCCTTGGCTTGTTCCACCGCCTCTTCGTAGCGCGAGCGTTCCACCAGCATGCGGGTGGGGGCGTTGCAGGACTGGCCGGTGTTGTTGAAGCAGCGGATGATGCCTTGTTTCACCGCTTTTTCATCGGCATCGGCGAACACGAGGTTCGCCCCTTTGCCGCCGAGTTCCAGGCTGACGCGTTTGATCGTGTCGGCTGCGGCCTTGGTGATCAGTCGACCAGCGCGGGTGGAACCGGTGAAGGACACCATGTCGATATCCTCGTGCACCGAAAGCTGCGAGCCGACGCCCGGCCCATCGCCGTTGACCATATTATAGACACCTGCGGGAACACCCGCTTCGTGCATAATCTCGGAGAACAGAATCCCGGAAAGCGGCGACTGTTCCGACGGTTTCAGCACCATGGTGCAGCCGGTGGCGAGCGCGGGCATCACCTTCAGCGCGATCTGGTTCATAGGCCAGTTCCACGGCGTGATGAGCGCGCAGACACCAATAGGTTCGTGAATGATGTGGGTGTTCTCTTCGCCTTCACGCAGCGGGTGCTCGAAGGTAAAGTCTTTGAGTGCATTGATGAAGGCCTTGATGTGGCCGGCACCGGCCCCGGCCTGCTGCTGCTTGGCCATGTCCACGGGGGCGCCCATTTCGCGGCTGATGGCATGGGCCATCTCGTCGGAGCGTTTCTGGTAGACAGACAGGATGCTTTCCAGCAGTTCCAGTCGTTCCGCTTTCGTCGACCCGCGCCATGTCGGCCAGGCGGCTTTTGCAGCTGCAACGGCGGCGTTGGTATCAGCTTCACCGCCGAGCGAAATCTGGGTGACGACCTCTTCCGTGGACGGGTCGATCACGTCAAAGGCGGTGCCGTCTTGCGGGACGACCCATGCGCCGTCGAGGTAGAAATTGCGTGCGTTGTCCATGGTGGATGCCTTTCTGGCGGGCAGCGAGTATTGTCGTGTATGTAGGTGGTGGAAACACCAGTGTCATGCTCCAGTTCCGCCGCACCCGTCCCGCCAGCGACAGGGCATGTTTTCACGAGCCATGACATTGCGGTGAGCGGGCTGGACTGGCGTTCGGCGCTGACTATGTTTTTTCAAAGCATAGACTTGGAGTGGATCACATGAAGATCACCAAACGTGGATTTATAGCAATGCTGGCCGCCGTGCCAGTGGCGGGCTTGGCGGCATGGTCTCTAGTTCCCAGCGCCAGTGCTGCGTCGAAGATTTATACCGAAGGTGGCATCGCGATCGATGGTACCGATACCGTCGCCTATTTTACGCAAGGCAAGCCGGTGCCTGGCAAACGCGAATTCAGCCACGACTGGAACGGCGCGACCTGGCTGTTCTCCAGCGCGCAGAATCGCGACACGTTTGCTGCAAGCCCCGCCAAATACGCCCCGCAATATGGCGGCTATTGCGCCTATGCCGTGAGCGAAGGCTACACCGCAAGCACTGTGCCGGAAGCGTGGAAGATCGTCGATGGCAAGCTCTACCTTAACTACTCCACCGGCGTGCAGCGCACTTGGGAGAAGAACTATTCCGAGCGCATCATCGACGGCGACAAGAACTGGCCGAAGATCGTGAGTGGTGGTTGATTACCAGCCCCGTCGCAATTGCGCTCAGACCGGTCGTGGAGCGAGCTTGAAGCAACCTAGCCCTCGCTGCATTGCGATGCGGGCAAGCTCGCCCGCCGATAGCTGCGGCGCCCTCGCGGAGCGAATTTCATTTGTGGCTGACAGCAGCCTGCTCCGGACTTGATCCGGGGTGAGCGCTAAAACGTGACCCCAATTGGATTCGAACCAATGGCCTCGGGATTAGGAATCCCGCGCTCTATCCTGCTGAGCTATGGGGCCGCGTGGATGGTATCCTAGCTGCAGCTCAGATCAGCTTCAACACAGCAAAGCCGCCGACGAGCAAAACGAGGGCCAAGATCGACAGCGGGCCGAACCAGCGGTCGATCATCTCTTTGATGAAGGGACCGAACTTCCACAGCAACAGGGCGACGAGGAAAAAGCGGGCTCCGCGGCCAACGATTGCCGCGATGGTGAAGGTGACGAGGTTGAGGTCCACTACACCGCTGGCGATGGTGATGACCTTGAAGGGCAAGGGCGTGAAGCCGCCTGCCAGCACGATCCACGCACCCCATTCGCCGTAGAGTGCGGAGAAAGTCGCGAAGGCTTCTTCGCCGCCGTAAAAAGCCAGCAGTGGTTGGCCGAGTAGGCCGAACAGTTGCGCGCCGATGAAATAGCCGAACAGGCCTCCTGCCACCGATGATGCCGTGCAGACGAAAGCCAGCCAGAAGGCCTGGCGTGGGCGCGCGATAATCATAGGGATCAACATGACGTCTGGCGGGATGGGGAAGAAGGACGATTCCACGAAGGAGACGATGGCCAGAAGCCACACGGCCCTCGGGTGAGCGGCAAGCGCGAGCGTCCAATCGTATAAAGGTCGTAGGAAGTTCACGGATGTGGGCTCCGATCAGACTTTTGGCCGTCTACCGCAGACGGTTGCAAGCCTCAACATGCCCGCCCAGACTGAAGAAATGGTTCCTGCTGTTCTTATTGCCGTATTCGTTTCAAACATCGTCACCGCTGCGATGGCAGAGTGCAGAGCCGGCCCGACTGTTTCCGGCGCCATGGCAGAGGGCGGCACGTCGCGCATTTTCCAACTGGCCAATGCCAAGCAACGTTACATGGTTGCGGGGCTCCATATCGAGAAGCCTATCGTAATGCCGACTGGAGAGTTTGTTCTACACACAGTGGCAGAACCAGATCGATACGACCGCATACCTGTCATCGTGTCTTCTGGCGGGACGAATTTGCAGGAAGACTGGCTGAAGCGGGGAAGGGCGATCATCTATGGGCGCTCGCTGACGCAGACCTGTCTGAACACCTTGCGCAAGGCTGAGGATGTCGCGCGTGCCGCGAATCGTGGATGGTGGCGAAAAAATACCGTCTTTCGCAGCGATAGACCGGGTGACATTTCATTGAGGCAGGGGCGCTTTGCCGTTGTCTCCGGGCGGATTTTGTCGGTAGGAGATCGGAAACGTCGCCTTTACCTCAATTTCGGCCAGAACTGGGCCGAAGACTTCACCGTATCCGTTGCCAAGACGGGGGCTGGCCGGTTCACCGGGTCCATGGATGAACTGATCGCGGCGCAAGGGCGCTGGGTCGAAATTCGTGGACTTGTAGAAATGGCCCGAGGGCCCCTCATTCGATTGTTTCATGCCTCGCAAATTCGCTTTCTCGATGGTCCAGAAGTGCTGCGCTAGCGCTTACCGTGGCGTGTTGCCGGTGGTGCTGTCGGCGCTGCTCGCGCTGCAGGGCTGTCGCTTTCTCTCAGGCGAGGATTCGATCGAATCCGCATTGTTGCCACCTGAGGGAGGGGCGCGTGTGGAGAGTGACGTGGGAGGCGAGGCCGTCACAATCGATTCGGTGCAGGCCCGTGATCCGCAAGCGAAGCTTGGAGCGCAGAACCATCAGCGCATCTTGGAGCGCAATGGCGGCCCTTACTCTGATCGGCAATTGGAAGAGTTGGTCGCGTTGATCACCGCTGATCTCGTTTCGCAAACGAACGAGAAGAACCGCGCCTATTCGGTGACACTGCTGGATTCGCCGACTGTGAATGCCTTCGCGCTACCGGGTGGCTATCTTTACGTGACACGTGGCCTGTTGGCGCTGGCAAATGATGCGTCGGAAGTCGCTGCAGTGCTCGCTCACGAGATGGCGCATGTGCTGGCCAATCACGGCATCAACCGGAGCCGCGTATCTCGTGAACAGGACCTTGCCGCCCAAGTTGCGACCAATGTCGTGTCGAATCCTGCCATCGGTCAACTGGCGCGCAGATCCACAGAACAACGCATGCAAACCTTTTCGCAGAACCAGGAACTTCAGGCCGATGCGCTGGGTATCAAGATTTCGGGGCGTGCGGGGTTCGACCCTTATGGTGCGGCCCGTTTCCTGCGCTCCATGGCGATGTTCACCGAGTGGCGTTCTGCTGTAAACCGCGTGTCGGAAGATATGTCGACCACCCATCCTTCGACGCCGCGCCGCATTGAGATCGCCGAACGTCATGCCAGGGCCTTCGGTGCGCCTGGTGTTGGTGAGAAGCGCCGCAAGCGTTTTCTTCAAGGGATCGATGGAATGATCTTTGGTGAAAACGCGTCCGGCGGCACCGTGCGCGGCAACCGCTTTGCCCATACCGAGCAAGGCTTCACATTTCAGGTTCCGGAGGGGTTCAGCCTATCGAATAGCGAGACCGCGGTTTTGGCTTCCGGCCCCCGCGAAACGGCACTTCGCTTCGATTCTGTAGCGCGCAAAGGTTTGCAAGGAAGTGCAACAGACTACATCGCGTCGGGTTGGGTGAATGGTCTCGACGAAGGCTCTATCAAGCGGGTGAAGGTGAACGGCATGACCGGCGCCAGCGCGCGGGCGCAGGCGGGGGACTGGCGATTTTCCATACACGTGATGCCGCGTGGAGATTACTACTACCGCTTCATTTTGGCCGCGCCGCGGACCAATGCTGATATCGGCTCGACAGGTGAAAGCATCGTTTCAACATTTCGTGGTTTGCGAAAGACGGAAGCCGCCAATTTTGCGCCGTTACGGCTACGGATCGTCACCGTCGGCGCGAATGATGATGTTGCACGACTGTCTAAACGCATGTTCGGCGTGCAGCGACCGGAGCAGTTGTTTCGTGCGCTGAATGGACTTGGGCCGAATGGCACGGTTAAGACTGGCGACCGTGTGAAGATGGTAACGCGCGGTTAGGGGCTTGACCCTAGCTTGCTAGCGCCAGTGGGTGCGCCGTTTCGACGAGATCGCGTAGCCGTTCTTCCAGAACGTGAGTGTAAATCTGCGTAGTCGCGATATCGGCATGGCCGAGCAGTTGCTGTACCGCCCGCAGGTCCGCGCCGTTCTGCAAAAGGTGGTTCGCGAAGGCGTGACGCAGAACATGGGGCGACAGTTTCGAGGCGGGCAGTCCCGCGGATATGGCGAGCGATTTCAGGTCGCGGGCGAAGTGCTGGCGCGTCAGATGGCCCGATGCGCCGCGCGACGGGAAGAGCCACGGGGACGGCGCTTGGCCATGGTCCTGTGCTGCTTTTAGATAGCGATCGACGGCTTCCAACGAAGCGGCGCTGACCGGCACGAGCCGTTCCTTGCTGCCCTTGCCGGTGACGTTGATGAAGCGCGTCTCTGGCGTGATGCCGGCAGCCCTTAAAGCCACCAACTCCGAAACCCGCAAGCCCGATGCATAGAGCAATTCCAGCAAGGCCAACGTGCGGGCTGCCCGCAACCGTGCCGCGGTGGTTTCGCCTGTTCGGGTAGCGTGTTGGGCTGCGCCCAACAAACGATCCACGTCGATTTCGCTGATCACTTTGGGCAGGGGGCGACCGGTTTTCGGGCGGTCGATGGTGGCGGTGGGATCGTCTTCTCGCAATCCGTCGGAAAACAGGAACCGGTAGAGCTGGCGTACGGCGGAGAGCTTTCTCGACTGGGTCGACGCCGCGCAACCGCTATCGGCCAGTTGCGCCATCCAGCCCCGCACGTGCTCCGCGCCTGCCGTCATGATTGTGGTACCGGTGCGGCGGCAGTGGTTGGAGTAGTCCGCAAGGTCACGACCGTAGCCCGCCAATGTGTTGGCAGCAGCGCCACGCTCGGCGCTCATCATTTCAAGAAAGGATTCAATTGTCAGCTCGTCGCGCATGGTGGTCAGCATGGCGAAACATGGTTTCCAAGTGGCTAATTGCGTGGAATTACGACTTGGTCTGACTGCCCAATATTTCTGCGGTTGCGCGCAACTGCGCGAGGCCGGTATGTCCTGCTTCGGCTGCAGCGGTCAGCGCTTTATCCATCATCTGCTGGGTGTGTTCGAACTGCGCTTCGCCCTTGCTCCATTCCAGAAAACCCATGCCGCGACGGATCGGGATCGGCATGATGATATCTTCTCCCAGTTCGGTTTCCCTCATGGTGCGCCGTGCGGTGACGACCATTGTGCGCATGAGAATCTGGGTGATGGTGGGAAATTTAGGCCCCCGCCGCAGCCCACGCCGGAAAGGCGCGGATATCACCTGCCAGATCGTTCCAAGCCGCGTTGGCATCTCGTCATAGTTGGAATGCACCCGCCAGTCGGTCGCCGATTTGAAGGTCAGTACGAGGTTCGGCCCCGCCTTGATTTGACGCATGGTCGATAGCGGCACGTTGTCCACCAACGCCCCGTCGATCAATACTTCTCCATTGTCGGTGACCACCGGCGGGAGGACGGCCGGGATCGACGTTGATGAGCGGATCGCATGCCATAATGGCCCGCTGCGGTGAATTTTCGCGTCGTTCGTGGATAGGCTGGTGGAAAGCGCGAAGAAATTCGTCGGCAGGTCTTCGATCGGACCGGTGCCGTAGTGCGTGCGAAACTGGTCATCAAGATATTTGTGATCGATGAGCGAGTGGACCGGGAGGGTGAAGCGCCGCATCGCGCCACTTTTTATGAATATCTCCACAGTGCGCCGCATGACCTCGCGGGGCTCAAGCCCCAACGCTAGTGCCCCCGCTGTTCCCGCCCCGGCGCTGGTGCCTCCATACATATCAAAGTCGAACCCGTGATCGCGAAGAGCGGCCACGGCGCCCAACTGCGCGGTGAATAGAGCCCCTCCGCCGCTCAGCACCAGACCGAGGGCATCGTCTGAAAAGAAACGCGCGAGCCGTGCAAAACCTCTGGCGTCGTCGCTCGCGATATGGTGGCGCAGGCACTCCGGCTTTCCGGCATCGGCGACAGCCATCCAAGGGGGCGGCTGGTTCGCGTGGTCGCGCAGGATGATGATCTGATCTGCCGGCCGTCCGTTGCTGACTTCAGGCTGAGCCTGGTTGCTGCAGAAGAAGGCAAAGCGAGTATCGCTGTTGTCGCAAACAGCATTGCGGAAGGTCGCATCGTCTTCGCCGCTGGAGATGACAACAAGAATGTCATCTCCCCGCTCCAGCTTCCGCAGCCAGTCTTCCACGCCTTCCTTGGTTAGATTCGATTGCGGCAGGTCGGCTCTTGTGAGGAGAGACATTCCGCCATGTGCGGTCAGGGCGTCCTTCAGTGATGATCGAAACGAGGTCGGTATTTCAGTGGTACCAACTCCTTCGATGGTGACGATACGGCCGGCCCTGGGAGCGAGTGTTTCAGAACGGGCGGTGAGGCGCGACATCCGGTCGGCGACGGATTCCAGCACGTGTTGCGTGAGCAATGGCAATTCAGCTGCGAGCGCCTGATAGTCGTCGCGCTCGATAGCCAAAACGGTCGATGTTCGCGCCGCAATAACATCGGCTGTACGTTTGCCTTTGGCGAAGAAGGCCAGTTCGCCCACCGGTTCGCCCTGTTGCAGTTCCGCAATCTCTCGATTGTCCAGCAGCACAAGAACTTTGCCGCGCAGCACGACAAACAACGTATTGGCGTCATCTCCTTCGCGGATCAGGATCTCGTCTCGCTGCAGTGTGCGGCGGGTGGACAGCTGTGCGACGCGCGACAATTCGTGCTCGGTCAGTTGAGCAAATAAAGGTACACCGCGCAGCAGCGTTACTTCATCGGAGGCAGCTTCTGCACTCACGCCAGATTACGGATTAATTTTTTTGGACGGGATTTTAACCCGCATCTCGCGCTGTTCCGGCTCTACCATGGTTGCGAGTGCAAACATGCCGCCATAAGCCAAGCCGCCGAGGATCGCGAGAAACATGATGAAGCGGATCAGACTGGGCATTTCGAGCTTCCCTAACGCCTGTTGACCGGGGCGCCGGACCGGGCGATTGACGCTCCGTCTTGGCTTACGAAGCCCCCTTCTTATGGCAAACAGGCGTAGTCGCTGGCAAGCGATGCTTGTGGGTGGTCACAGGCGGCTTGACAGTTTTGGTCCAGTAACGTTGCCAACCTTCTCGTCGGGCTTGACGAAAGGGGTGTTTTTCGTTGATTGACCGCTGACTCACCCCTCCGTTTCAATAGAAGAAGCCGAACCTGCACCCGTGAACACCGCTACCAGCCAAGACGTCAACCGCGCCGTTATCGCAGACCGTTCCAGCACCATCCGCCGCGCACTTGGTGGCCGTTCCATCGTGTTGGTGGGCATCATGGGCGTGGGCAAATCCACAATCGGCAAACGGCTGTCGCAATATCTCGATATTCCCTTCGTCGATGCTGACAAGGAAATCGAGAAGGCGGCCGGTATGAGTGTGCAGGACATTTTCGACCAGTTTGGCGAAGAGGCATTCCGCACTGGCGAACAAAAGGTCATCAAGCGGCTAATGGGCGAAGGTCAGAAGATACTCGCCACCGGCGGCGGTGCCTTCATGAACGAGAACATCCGTCAGGATATCGAAGAAGGCGGGGTGTCCGTCTGGCTGAATGCAGATATCGACATTTTGATGAAACGCGTCCAGCGCCGAGCGGACCGGCCCCTGCTGAAAACGGAAGACCCTGAGGCAACCATGCGGGCGCTACTGGACGAGCGGAACCCGGTCTACGCGCTCGCCGATGTAAAGATTGAATCCCGCACGGTCTCCCGTGACGTGATCGCCGGTGAAGTGGTCGATCTGCTGGCTGAAAAACTCCCAGATATCGCCGAAGAACGTGGCTGGAAATAACGCAACGCCGTTGCACGGCGAGGAGCCGATCCTCGCCAACACGGTGACGGTGGAACTGGGAGAGCGCTCCTACGACATTGTCATCGGCGACGGTGTGTTGTCATCCGTTGGGGAACGCATCGCCTGGAATTATCCGGGGGCGCGGGCGGTCATCGTGACCGATGACACGGTTGACGGACTTCATGGCGAGACCGTCCGCAACTCTTGCTTTCAAGCTGGAGTGGATACGAAGACCATTACCGTTGCAGCCGGTGAAAAATCCAAGAGCTACGCCACGCTGGAGACGGTGGTCGAAGGCGTCCTTGTGGCTGGTATGGAGCGTGGTGATGTGTTGCTGGCGCTCGGCGGTGGTGTTGTCGGCGACCTCGCCGGTTTTGCCGCTGGAATCGCGCGGCGCGGTATGCCGTTCCTCCAACTTCCCACATCACTTCTAGCGCAAGTGGATTCTTCCGTCGGCGGTAAGACTGGTATCAACTCCCCTCACGGCAAGAATCTTGTCGGTCTCTTCAACCAGCCTCGCCTCGTGTTGGCTGATACAGGTGTGCTGGATACGCTGTCGGAGCGGGAGATGCGTGCGGGTTATGCTGAAGTCGTCAAATACGGGCTGATCGACCAGCCGGAGTTCTTCGCCTGGCTCGAGGACAATTATTCGGCTGTTTTTGCTGGCGGTGAGGCGCGCGCTCATGCGGTCGCTACGTCATGCCGCGCCAAGGCGGATGTGGTAAAGGCCGACGAGCTGGAGCAGGGCGCCCGTGCACTGCTTAACCTTGGCCACACATTCGGCCACGCGCTGGAAGCGGCCGTTGGTTACGATGCGGAACGGTTGGTGCATGGCGAAGGCGTTTCCATAGGCATGGTGCTGGCTCTGGAATTTTCCAACCGGCTGAACCATTGCGGGCCGGAGGTCGCAGAACGCACCGAAGCGCACCTGAAGGCGGTGGGGCTGCCCACCCGCATCTCGCAGATACCAGGTCATGATCAATTCACGACCGACCGGCTGATGGATGCAATCGCGCAGGACAAGAAGGTGTCTCGCGGTGCGCTGACCTTTATTCTCGCCCGTGGCATCGGCGAAAGTTTCGTTGCCAAAGACGTGCCAGTAAATGCTGTCCGCACCCATCTTGATGCTGCGCTGAAGCACTAGCATTTCCTGTGGTGGCGGCTGCTCAACCGCACCTATATGATGGCGGTGCTCGGCCAACCGGGCGCTTGTTTTCTCGTCCGCTTAGGGTCTCGCCATGACGCTTGCCGTTGGCATCACCGCCGCTTCCATTTTGTTTCTCATCATGCTGTCGGGATTCTTCTCCGGCTCAGAGACCGCGCTTACCGCTGTCTCCCGCGCGCGGATCAACGCCATGGAGAAAGCGGGCAACCGACGCGCGCGGCTGGTGTCACGACTGATTGATATCCAGGAACGGCTGATCGGTTCGCTTCTGCTGTCCAACAACCTCGTCAATATCCTAGCGTCCGCGCTCGCGACGAGCCTCTTCATTTCGCTCTTTGGCGATCTTGGGGTGGTCTATGCCACCATCGGTATGACGATCCTCGTGGTGATTTTCGCTGAAGTGCTACCGAAGACTTGGGCGATTTCTAATGCCGAGCGATTTGCGCTGGTCGTTGCGCCGCTCGTCAATATCATCGTGGTGGTGTTCGGTCCGATCACCTACGTGATTTCACGCATCGTGCGCTCCGTTCTCGGGACCTTTGGCGTCAATATCGATGAAGCGGACAATGCGCTGTCAGGTCACGAAGAAATCCGAGGCACGGTGGACGTACTGAACCGCGATGGTTCCGTGCACAAGGATGACCGTGATCGTGTGGGCGGGGTGCTCGATCTGCACGAGCTGGAACTCTCCGACATCATGGTACACCGCACTGCCATGACCAGCGTCAACGCTGCCGATGATCCCAAGGATTTAGTCGCTCAGGTGCTGGCTGCGCAGCATACGCGGTTGCCGGTCTGGGAAGGTGACAATGACAACATCATCGGTGTCATTCACGCCAAGGACATGCTTCGCGCGCTTGCCGCGCTGGACTATGATGCCGACCGGTTCGATATCCGCAGCACGATGAGTGAACCCTGGTTTGTACCAGAAACGACGTCGCTGCGCGATCAGCTCAACGCTTTTCTGCGTCGCCAAGCGCATATTGCACTTGTGGTGGACGAGTATGGCGAAGTGGAAGGCTTGGTGACGTTGGAGGACATCCTCGAAGAAATTGTCGGCGATATCTCTGATGAACACGACGAGGAATTGCCGGGGTTACGACCCCAGGTGGATGGGTCTGTGATTGTGGACGGCGGCCTGCCCATCCGCGACATCAACCGTGCGCTTGACTGGGATTTGCCGGACGATGAGGCGACCACGGTTGCTGGGCTGGTTATCCATTGCGCGCAGATGATTCCAGAGGAGAAGCAGACCTTCACCTTCTTCAACAAACGCTTCGTCGTTCTGGCGCGGGAGAAGAACCGGATTTCGCAGTTGCGGATCAGGAATGTGGTGCCCGCTACCGGAACTGGCGAAGCTGTTGCGGCGGCGCGGGTGGCGACTTAACCTGTCCCCTTCACATCGATAGCCAGCGCGTGCAGCCCGGCGGCAAATTCGTCGGCACAAAGCGCATTAACTTCCCGGTGAACATTCACGCGGCTCATGCCGTTGAAATGTTCCGCTGTCATACGAATACGAATGTGGCTTTCACCCTGTCCGTCGAACCCTGGCTGATGTCCGGCGTGGAGATGGCTTTCGTTGATCACTTCCAGCGTGGCGGGGCTGAACGCGCTTGTGAGCTTGCGCTCCAGTTGGGTGACGAGGGGGCCTTTTTCATTCATGCTGATTGTGTCCTGACGTGGGCTTGTGTCGCGGCGCGAAGGTTCCATCTTGAGATTGCGCATCTGGCCTTTTGTTCACAGCTGAGCTAAGACACCTCGCCTTATGTAACAACCGTTCGTGGCAGGTCTGCCGGATCTCCTTCGCTTCACGTGTCGTGAAGGGTCAAGACACGTTGTGCCACTCAAAGCAGGAAACCGAGCCGCAAACCCATGGCATCCAATTCCGACATCTTCGACAAGATCCGCATCAAGCCGCGCGGTGCGCGCAAGAAGGAGGAGGAGCAGGCTGCGCGTGTCTGTGCGTGGGAGGGCTGCGAGAAACCCGGCACCCATAAAGCGCCGATGGGACGCAACCGCGAGGGGCAGTATCTCTATTTTTGTATCGACCACGTCCGCCAATACAACAAGAATTTCAATTACTTCTCCGGTCTGGCGGATGACGAGATCGCCAAGTTCCAGAAGGAAAATTCTGCAACCGGCGGTCGACCCACGTGGAAGATGAGTGGCCGCAAGCCCGGCGAACCTGTAGACCCTTCCACCCTGCGCGCAACACCCGGTTGGCACTCCAAGGTGAAGAGTCGCTATACAGCGGACGGCAAACGTATTCCGCAGGGCAATGGCCCTCGCAAGCTAAAACGTCTGGAAGAGAAGGCGCTGCACGATCTTGGCCTGCCGTCGACCGCGTCGTCCGAGCATATCACCAAGAAATACAAGGCGCTGGTGAAGCAGAATCACCCAGATGCCAACGGCGGCGACCGTTCGTCGGAGGAGCGTCTGCGTCAGATCATTCAGGCCTACAAACACCTCAAGCAGGCCGGTCTCTGCTGACCGTTCTCACGACGGTTTGCTGGTCCATCACAAAGCGCCATTGTGGCGCACAACCCACCCTTTGCGCTGCGCCTCGCCCCTGCTAGGGGATGCCGGGAGTGCCT
>JBCCRF010000010.1:0-19023 GCA_039208305.1 Pseudomonadota bacterium | reverse complement strand
TGCGAAGATTGACAGGCCCACATCACCTTCAACATCGGCGGTCGCAAGCCTATGGTGTCGGATGCACTTGCCGCGATTGATGGCGATCTCGTCGCCCGCGCCGAGTTCGATGACTTCGCCGAAGGGCGCGAAGGCTTCGGCTTTGATCGGCTGGGCGGTGATGGTTTTCATGGTGCTTCGTTCAGCGCAGTTGGTTTCTTCATGTTCCGCAGAAAGTTTGAGCGACCACCTCACCCGCCGTTGGTCGCTGCATCAGATGCACGTGCTCCGGCAACACTTTGAACGGGGTTGCCAGGGCCTGCTTCAAGGTCTCGAAGGGTTTCAGATCACCCTCCAGCGCTGCAGCAATCGCCTCCTCGATGCGATGATTGCGGGGTATTGTCATAGGGTTAGCGGGTCCAAATGACGGGCCATCCTGCTTGTCCCAGGCATCGCGAAGAGCAGCCTGCCAATCGCCCGCAGGCAGATCATCGAACCGCTCTTTCTCTAAAGCAACGAAACTGTTGGTGAAGTCGGAGTCTGCCTCCTGCATCGCGGTCAGCATGTCGGCGAGCAGTTGCGGTCCGTCCTCGTTATCAGTCCGCAGCCCTAATTTGGCATTCGCCATACGCTTGTGTTCAACAGCGTAAAGCGTGCTGAACCCGTTCACCACCTCCTGTGCCAATTCCACAGCCTTCTCCTGATCGGGGTCAATCAACGGCAACAGTGCTTGGGCGAATTGCACTATGTTCCAATGGGCCACGCTGGGTTGGCCACCATAGGCATACCGCCCTCTGTGGTCGATGGACGAGAAGACCTTGGCGTTCTGAAAATCATCCATAAAAGCGCAGGGGCCGTAGTCGATGGTCTCACCGGAAAGCGCCACATTATCGGTGTTCATTACCCCATGGATAAAACCGAGCCCCATCCATTGTGCGACCAGCGCCGCTTGCTTCTCCATGACCCGCTGGAGGAGCGCCAGGGCTGGACGTTCAGATTCAGCGAGGTCCGGGTAGAGACGCCCGATGGCGTAGTCCACCAGCAGCTCCAGATTGTCCTTGTCGCCGCGGATGGCGAAATATTGCGCCGTGCCGACGCGCAGATGGCTGCGGGCTACACGGGTCAGCACCGCGCCCGGCAGCACAGCCTCGCGGATGACACGCTCGCCTGTCGCGACGGCAGCCAGCGCGCGGGTAGTCGGCACCCCGCAGGCGGCCATGAATTCGGAGACCAGATATTCCCGCAGCACGGGACCGAGCCAGGCCCGGCCGTCTCCACCGCGCGAAAATGGCGTGGGCCCGGAGCCCTTCAGCTGAATATCGAAGCGTTCACCCGCATCGTTCAGCACTTCGCCCAGCAGCAGCGCACGGCCATCGCCGAGCTGTGGCGACCAGTTTCCAAACTGCTGACCAGCATAAGCTGCAGCCAGCGGCTCAGAACCCTCAGCAGAAACGTTGCCCGCGAGGAAAGCCAGCGTCGCGTCGTCTTTCCCCCAATCGCTCAAGCCAAGCTGCGCCGCCAACTCTTCGTTCCAGACGAGCCATGATGGTGCCGCCACCGGCTTAGGCGGCATTTTCACATGGAAAGCGTCGGGCAGGCGGGCGTAGCTGTTGTCGAAATTGACGGTCAAAGCCGCGTTGCCTCGATGATCGCCTGTGCGCCTTTGGCGACCAGCGCGAGGCCCATGGTGCGGCCAAGCTCGCGCGGATATTCGGCAGGCGCCGAGACCGTGTGGCGGATGATCGTGTCGCCGTCGATTTCCATGACAGCGGCTTCCATTGTCATCGTCTCGCCGTCGATCACAGCGTGGGCGGCGATGGGGGAATTGCAGTGGCCGTCCAGCACCCACAACACTTCACGCTCAGCCTCTGCACACGCGCGGGCCTGCGGATCGTCGATGCGGGCCAGGCGCTCACGGGTTTCCCAATCGTGCGATGCGCATTCCACCGCGACGATGCCCTGCCCCACGGCTGGCAGCATTTCCGACGTGGTAAACGTGTGCGAAATGCGATCTGACACGCCGACGCGGGCCATGCCGGATGTAGCGAGCAGAATGCCATCGGCCGGACCAACTTCTTCGCCACCGACCAGTTTCTGCTTGATGCCGTTGTCCAGCTTTTCGATGCGGCTGTCTGCTGCGCCGCGGAAATGGATGATCTCGGCCTTCGGATAGAGATCGCGCAAAAAGGCCGCGCGGCGCACGGAGTTGGTGCCGAGTTTTAGCCCTTCGCCTTGCGTCTCGCGCAACTGATCCATGGTGAATCCATCCCGCAGCACGAGGCTATCCGTCGGGTCATCGCGCATCAGATAGGCACCGATCACGAGGCCCGGCGTCTCCTCATTGCCGGGCATGTCCTTCAGCGAATGCATGGCGACCTGGCTGCGCCCGGCGACGATATCCGCGCGGATTTCGGCGACGAACGCGCCACCCTTCCCACCGTGCCGGTCGAGCTTGGACACCTGATCGCGGTCGCCCCGCGGCTTGTTTTCGGCCAGACCCACGTCTAGCCCCGGCACCGCGTCGCGAAGCAAATCGGCAACGTGGTTCGCCTGAGCAAGCGCCATCTTGCTTTTGCGGGTGGCGATCAGAAATTGGCTCACGGCGGTCGACCCCTCGAAATGCGTCATCGGGTGTGCGGCCCGTGTGGTCGTGTCTTAGCAGATCAAGCGGCGCGGGAAACCCGCCTCACGTCACCGCCTTGCGCTGATGGAACTCCGGCTTATCCCACGTCCGCTTCGTCATGATGTCGACCAGCGTGTCCACCGCTCGATCGACGTCTTCGACTGTGTTGTAGAGTGGTGCAAAACCGAAGCGGATGAGGTTCGGCGCACGGAAATCACCCACAACCCCTTCAGCAATGAGCGCCTGCATGACGGCGTAGCCATGCTCGAATGCGAAGGAGACCTGACTGCCGCGCTCTGTCGGATCGCCCGGACTGGCGAGCGTAAGATCAGGACACTCCGCTTCTACCAGAGCGATGAACTGCTGCGATAGCGCGATGGATTGCTCGCGGATGTCCTGGATCCCCACCTGGGCCCAAATCTCCATCGAGGCCTGCAAAGCTGCCATCTGCAGCACTGGCGGCGTGCCGACGCGGAAGCGCTCAATGCCCGCGCCCGGGCGATAGTCGAGGTCGAAAGCGAACGGCGCTTCATGCCCCAGCCATCCTGCAAGTGCCGGTTCACAGCGCTCTGCGTGATCGCCGCGAACATAGATGAAGGCTGGCGCGCCAGGACCACCATTGAGATATTTATAGGTGCAGCCCACCGCGAAATCGGCTTCGCACCCGGTCAGATCAACCGGCACGGCGCCTGCCGAATGAGCCAGATCCCAGATCACCATTGCGCCCATTTCGTGCGCTTTTGCCGTGATCGCCGCCATGTCGTGCTTGCGCCCGGTGCGATAGTCGACCTGCGTCAGCATCACGACAGCGATCTCATCAGTGATCGCATTCAGCACGTCCTCAGGCGCAACGACACGTAACTCATGGGCCTTGTCGAGGCTCTTCAGCAGTCCGTTCGCCATGTAGAGGTCGGTGGGAAAGTTGCCACTGTCCGACAGCACAACCCGTCTGCCCGGTATCAGAGAAAGCGCGCTTGCGAGCGCTTGGTAAACCTTGATCGATAGCGTGTCGCCCGTCGTGACACTACCCGTTGGTGCGCCGATCAGCCGGGCGATACCGTCACCTAAAATTGTGGGTTGCGCCATCCATCCGGCGCGATTCCAGCCGCCGATGGCCATGGTGCCCCATTCCTCCCGCAGCACCTGATCGAGCGCGTCGGGCACAGTTTTTGGCAGCGGTCCGAGCGAATTGCCGTCGAGATAAGCAATGCCATCCGGCAATTGAAAATGATCGCGAAATTGGCCGCTCATGGTGACGCGTCCTTCAACGCTGAATACAGCGCACGATAATGCGCCAGCTTTTCGGTCAGGTTTCGCTGGGGTTCGAAGCGCTTCGCGATGACGGGCGCAGTCGCGATCTCTTCTGGCGTTCCTGCACCATCAGCCATCATCGCCAGTCGCACAGCCCCGAACGCCGCCCCCACATCGCCGGATGCGGGCAATTCGACGGGTATTGCCAATGCATCGGCAATGATCTGAAGCCAGTGACCGGAGCGGGTGCCACCGCCGACGGCGAGAACACTGTCCAACGACGTACCGGCCTCGGCCAGCGCATCCAGCGAGTCGCGCAAAGCAAAGGCAACACCCTCCAGCACAGCATTGGTCAGCGCTGCGCGGTCGTGGGCATGGTCGAGACCGGTGAAACCGCCACGGATGGTGGCGTCGTTATGCGGCGTGCGTTCGCCAGCAAGATAGGGCAGAAAATTCGGGCCATCGGCATCTGGTGAGGCCTCCGCCTCGGAAACCAGTGTCGCCACGTCAGTGTCGGCCACCTTTGACCACCAATTCAGACTGTCGGTCGCCGACAGGAACACGCCCATCTGATGCCACGTCTCGGGGACGGCGTGACAGAAGGCATGAACCGCACTTGCTGGGTTCGGCGCGTAGGTTTCGGTGGCAGCGAACAGCACGCCGGATGTTCCAAGCGAGACGAAACCCTGCCTGCCGGAGATGGCGCCGAGACCGATTGCGGAGGCGGCATTGTCCCCTGCCCCGCCTGCGACCGTGCAAGCTTTCATGCCCCAACGGGATGCAAGCTCGGTCCTCAATCGACCGGAACACTCGCTGCCTTCCACGAGATCGGGCATGTGGCTTTCACTGAGATGAGTTGCGGCCAGCAATTCGTGCGACCATCGCCGTGCACCGACATCGAGCCATCCGGTTCCGGACGCGTCAGACATGTCCGAGCAGGCCTCCCCGGTGAGCCACTGGCGAAGATAGTCTTTCGGTAGGAGAACCCGTTTGGTCTTGGCAAACACGTCCGGCTCATTCTCCCGAACCCAGGCCAGTTTTGGTGCCGTGAAGCCCGGGAAGACAATGTTGCCGGTCAAGTTGCGAAAGCGTGGATCGGCATCGAGCCGGGCCGCCTGTTGGTGGCTGCGGGTATCGTTCCACAGGATGCAGGGGCGCAGAACGTCATCGTCTTCGCCGAGCAACGTCGCGCCATGCATCTGGCCCGACAGGCCGATGGCGCGCATTGCCGAAAGCGCTGGCGTATTCATGCGCTTCAACTCGTCCAGCACCTGCTCACAGGCGGCGATCCAGTCCGCTGGATTTTGCTCCGACCATCCGGGGTGCGGACGCGAAATCGTCAGCGGCGCGTTGGCCTCCGCGACGATGGTCTGCGCTTCATCGACAAGCAGTGCCTTGAGGCCTGAGGTGCCAAGATCAAGACCGAGATACATCAGTAGCCTATCGCGCAGCCATCCTTGCGCGGGTCGGAGCCGCCAGTCAGTACACCTTGGTTCCAGTCAATGGCAATAGCCTGCGAGCCGCCGATGGGCGCGGTGGCGCGGGCGATGTTGTGACCGCGCGCTTTCAGCGCTTCGAACACTTCGTCAGGCACGGCGCTTTCAATCTCCACTTCACCGGTGAAGGGATCGACCATCCAGCGTGGCCAGTCCTGCGCCTCCTGCACGTCCATGCCGTTATGCAGCACGCGGGTGAGGAATTGCAGATGCCCCATCGCTTGGTACTCGCCGCCCATGACACCAAAACCCATGGTGATGCGATCGCCCTCTGCCACCATGGCCGGAATGATCGTGTGCAGCGGTCGCTTGCCCGGCGCGATGCAGTTGGGGTGGCCTTCTTCAAGCACGAACCCCTCGCCGCGATTGGTGAGCACGATGCCATGCTCCGGCGTGGTGATGCCGCCACCGAAACCCCAGAACAGCGTGTTGATGAAGGACGCGACATTGCGGTCCTCGTCCACGACTGTGATATAGACGGTGTCGTGATGCGGCTTCAACTGTAGCGCATCGCTGGGGTGTTGGGCATTGGCCGGATCAATGTCGTCCACCAGCTGCTGCGCGTAATCGCCCGACAGAAGCCTGCCCACCGGCACATCGACTTTGGCCGGATCGGCGAGATACAGGCCGCGCGAAGCGTAGCCGCGACGACAAATTTCCAATTCGGTATGGATTCGATCCACAGCCAGCAGATCATCGCCGAGCGTTGTGCGGGAGGCCATGTTCAGCATCAACAGCGCAATGACACCCTGCCCTTGTGGCGGGCACTCGAGGATTGTTTTGCCCTTGTATTCCGTCGAGATCGGCGTCTCGTAGGTTCCCTTCGCGTTGGCGAAATCCTCCATCGTGTGGAGACCGCCTTTGGCCTGCAGCGTGTCCACCATCTCCTGCGCCAGATCACCCGTGTAGAAGGCGTCGCGACCGCCGACCGCAATCTTCGCCAACGCCTCACCAAGCTTCGGGTTTTTGTGCAGCGAACCGAGCGGCGGAATGTTTCCATCCGATTTGTAGATCGCCTTCAGGTTTTCATCGCTATCGAGATGGGCATCGTTCTTGCCGAAATCGGCATGCACCCGTTGCGTGATCGGGTAGCCGTTGCGGGCTGCATCAATGGCCGGTTGCAGCAGATCGGCCAGCGGCAGTTTTCCGTGGTCTCTGTTCAGCGTTGCCCACGCATCCACGGCCCCCGGCACGATGACCGAGTGGGGGCTGGTGCGGATGAGTTCTGTCACGCCGAGTTCTTCCAGCTTCTCCCGCGTCGCAGCCGCCGGGGCGCGGCCGGATCCATTGAAGCAGACCACATCCTTCGTTCGCCCCCCCGGCGCGTACATGGCAAAACAGTCGCCGCCGATGCCGGTCGATCCCGGTTCCACGACGCATTGCATGGCGCAGGCTGCAATTGCAGCATCGAGTGCGTTGCCACCGGCTTTGAGAATGTCGATCGCCACCTGCGACGAGAGCGGATGGGAGGTGGCGGCCATGCCCTTTGTCGACATGACGGGAGAGCGGCCGGGGCGTTCGAGATCGCGCATGGTTGCGGTGCCTGTTGCAGCGGTTGTCAGCGTCGGCATTGCTAAGCGCAGTGCGACTTCGACTGCAAGCATAGCGCTTTCATTTGCGCGCGATGTCGGTGCATATGACGGCCAGTCCATCGCCAGTTTTTGCCCTGCTATGTCTCAAGTCGCCTTACATGATCTCTCCTCAATGAGCGCAGTTGAACGCGCGGAACTGCTGTTGCGCGCCGAAAACGATCTGCAGCCGCTGATGGGCAAAATAGCCCCCATTATCGAGGCGGTGCGCAGTGAAGGCGATGAAGCGCTGGCGCGATTCGGGCGCGAGTTCGACGGTGCAGAAGGGCTAACCGCGGACACCATCGCCGCCACTGATTCCGATTTCGACGAGGCCTACGCAACGCTCGATCCCGAGATGATCGACGTCCTGCGCTATTCCGCAGACAATATCCGCCGCTTCCACGAAGTGCAGGTGCCGCAGGAAGAGTGGTGGATGGAAATCCGCCCAGGCGCCCATGTGGGCGAACGGTGGAGCCCCATCGATTCCGTCGCCGTCTATTCCCCGCGCGGCAAGGGTTCCTTTCCTTCTGTGACGCTGATGAGCGTTGTTCCTGCCGTGGTGGCGGGCGTGCCGGAGCTCATCGTGCTCACGCCCCCTGGGCCGGATGGCAAGGTGGATGCGGCGACACTTGTGGCGGCGGATATTGCCGGGTGCCGCAAAGTGTTCAAGGCGGGCGGAGCGCAGGCCGTCGCCGCTGCCGCCTTTGGCACGCGGACCGTCCCGCGCTGCCTGAAGATCGAAGGCCCCGGTTCCCCTTGGCTCGCTGCCGCCAAAGTGATGCTCGCCAACCGCATCGACCCCGGCATGCCGGCGGGGCCGAGCGAGGCCATCGTCTTCGCTGACAACACCGCCAACCCCGACATCGCGGCGCTCGACACCATCATCGAAAGCGAGCACGGGGACGACTCGTCGGTCTTCCTCGTCACCACATCACCGGATCTGGCGGATGCCGCGCGGCAGAAAATCCCAGACTACTGGGCCGATATGAGCGACGAGCGACGGGGCTATTCCGGTGCCGTGCTGAACTCCGAGCGCGGCGGCATCGTGCTCTGCGCCGATGAGGAACAGGCCTACGCCTTCATCAATGACTACGCGCCGGAGCATCTGCAGATCCTCTCCGACGACCCCAAGCGCCATGCTGCCCACATCCGCAACGCGGCGGAGATTCTGTTCGGCCACGACACGCCCGGCTCCATCGCCAATTACATGATGGGACCCAACTGCGTTCTCCCCACCTCCGCCGCCGCCCGGACCCGGTCGCCGCTTGGCGTGCTGAACTTCATGAAATCCTGCTCGCTCGGTGAACTGACGCGCGAGGGCTTCGACGAGATGGGGCCGAAAACGGCAGTCTTCGCGACATACGAAGGCTTTGACGCCCACGCCGCTGCGGTAGGGGAAAAACGGGCGAAGGCGCTGCGGCGGAACAGGTAGTGATGTCTGGCTTCTCCCCACTCATTATCCGCGAACGGGCGCAGATTGGCGGCATAAGAACTGAACGGACCGTTGTGTTTACTCACTGCCACACACTCCGTCATCACCGGCCACCGTGCCGGTGATCCAGGGCCCGATACCGAATGTTGAGTTTAACATTTTAAACCCTGCATCTGGATACCCGGGACGGTGCCCGGGCATGACGAACTCTGGATGTAGAGACACTTTCTAGCATTATCGCGTTGCTTGCGAATAAATTGCCGCCTGTAAAACACTGTCGTCTTCTGAAGACTTGGACGTGAACGAAAGCACGCTCTCTTTCAGTGCTAAAAACTAAGCTTCAGCTCGCGCCTTCTCGCACAGCGCAAGTGCGATCATAACATCGAGATGGGCACCGCCGCCATTCTTGAACACGGTGACGTCGTCTTCGGAACTACGGCCCGCCTCTTTCGCGACAAGCGCGTGGAGATCGCCTCTCAGGGCATCACGATTAATCGTGCCTTCGCGCAGTGGGATCGCCAGCTCACCGATATGGTCAAGTGTCGTGTCGAAGGAATCCACGAACCAACTGCCGCGCCGGTGCAACTCATCATCGGCCTCGCGCATATCGATGCGGTAGGCGCCGACGAGGTCGACATGGGTGCCGGGGCGGACGTGAGCCCCCGGCAAGATCGGATCGGTCGTCATGGTGGCGCAACAGATGATATCAGCTTCGGCCATTGCCGTGGAGAGATCATCCACCGCCTTGAAGCCCGGATCTGTTGCCGCGAGCGTTTCCGCATTGGCCTGCGTGCGGTTCCAGATCAGCACGCGGTTGATGCTGGGGCGGACCGTGCGGTGGGCCGCAATCAGTGGGGCGGCCATCGCGCCTGCGCCGACCATCAGCAGGGTTTTCGCCTCGGGCCGCGCCAGCAGATCGCAGCCGAGCGCGCTGTCGGCGGCGGTTTTCCACGCCGTGACGGCAGTCCCGTCCACCAGCGCGGACAGCTGCCCGGTCTCGTCGTCGAACAGCATGATCTGCGCGTGGATGCTGGGCAGATCGCGGTCGCGGTTTTCCGGCACGACTGTCGCCGCCTTCACCCCCGCTGCCAGCCCCGGCACCCAGGCGGAGCGGACTAGCATCGTATTATCGCGCGCGCGGACGAAACTGTCACCGATCGACGCCTTCGGCCCGCGATGCCCATCCCTCAGCGCGTCGATGAGCTCCTGCCAATCGGCCAGGCGGTTCACATCGTCAAAGCTGAGGGTCAGAACGCTCATTCGAAGACGATTTTCGGCCCGGCGGACCGTTCCTCTTTCAACGCGTCTGCGATCTTGCCCGCGATCTGTTTGTAGATCGCTGCGTGAGGGCCATGGGGATCAGACGCGGTGACCGGCGTTCCAGCGTCGGACTGGCTTCGGATATCCATGTGGAGAGGCACCGCGCCGAGGAACGGCGCGCCGATGCGCTGCGCTTCTTCTTCCGCGCCGCCATGGCCGAATATATCAGACCGCTCGCCGCAGCTCGGGCAGACGAAGAAGCTCATGTTCTCCACGATCCCTAGGATCGGCACCGACACTTTGTTGAACATGTTGATACCCTTGCGGGCGTCGATCAACGCGAGGTCCTGCGGGGTCGAGACGATCACCGCGCCCGCCAGCGGCACCTGCTGCGCCATGGTCAGTTGCGCATCGCCGGTGCCCGGAGGCATGTCCACCACCAGCACGTCGAGCGGATCATCCGCCGTGCCCCAAGCGACCTCGCGGAGCAGCTGCGTTAGCGCGGAGATGACCATCGGGCCGCGCCAGATCATGGGGGAATCCTCGGCCACCAGAAAGCCGATGGACATGACCTTCAACCCATGCGCCTCGATGGGCTGCAGCACCCGGCCCTCTGCCGTGGGTTTGACGTTCTGCCCCACGAGACGCGGGATCGACGGGCCGTATATATCGGCGTCCAGCACGCCGACCTTCAGGCCTGCCGCGGCGAGACCGAGGGCGACGTTGATCGACGTCGTGGACTTGCCGACGCCGCCCTTGCCCGAAGCGACGGCGATGATGTTTTTGACGCCCTCGACACCATTCGGCGTGGGTGGCGTGCCGGGCTGAGGCGGAGGCCCGGGCTGGCGCGGCGCGCCGACCTTGGCGGTGGGATTCATCTTCGGCGGCGGAGGCGGAGCCATGCCGGCGCTGGATGCGCCCTGGCCGAGCTTGCGCTCCGCTGTCATAGCGACCATGGCGGACGAGACCCCCGGCAGCGCCTCTAGCGCACCTTGAGCAGCGGCGCGCACTGGCTCCAGCTGTTGTGCCAGATCAGCTGGCACGGTGAGCGATAGCATGATCTTCGCGCCCGCGTCCCCTTGCGAGATGAACGGGTCGGACACCATCTTCAGCGAGACGATATCCTCCTCGCTGTTCGGCAACCGCACCGCGCTCAACGCCGCCAGAACCTGCTCGTTTGTGATGCTCATCGCCGATAGCCTGTCCGCTCCATTCCTCGTGGAAGTAGGGCATTCGACAGAGCTATGGAAGATCAGGACACGCCAAATCGTCGGTCCGCGTTGCCGCGTCCGATGTCACATCAGGCAAGCCAGCGGAGCGAAGGGTTTCGTCTCATGCCGGTAGTTTACGGCTCAGGTGACGAGCACCTTCGCCCCGCTCGATCCTGCTGCGAATGCTTTCCAGCACCATTCCCGCCACCTCCCCGAACGCGGTCCGCGATGGTCTGCGGATCGCCGGCCTTGACTAGGCCCGCCATTGCTGGCGTCCGACGCCCGGTCCCCGGCTGTTGTGGCAGCCCTCGCCGGTTGCGGCACGGAGCTCCGCCCGCTTGCCGTTCGTTACACGGCGCGCGACGGAAGGATCGCCATCCCCCGACAATCAGGTCGGTCCGGACCGCCGGCTCGTGGGGAATGGAGTTGGTAGGATAAGGGAGGTGGAGAGGGCGGGGAGAGAATTTTTGTGGGTCGAGAATTTATGGCGAAAGCGACATCAATCTTTCGGCAACTTCAACCGCTCTCGGTAGACGCCAATCCTGTTTCTCGCGCGTTTAACGATGTCTTCGTAAAAAATCAGCTCTGAGTATAATTGACCGACAGCAACTTGAGTAGACGGTTCTCGTATGTCGACGGTCCGAAAATAACCCTGTTCACCCGGAAGTTTGCTATAGCCTCCGAGGCGGATTGGATTAAGCGTGTCGCCGATAAGATATCCATAGAATTTTTTCAGCCGCCCGCGCGATTTAGCCGCCAGTAGGGTCGCGTATTCGAACAGGTCATCATGGTGTGCGTCCATGCTGACACCCGGAGCCTTGAATTCGACTATGATCGCCGAACCTTCCTCGTGAAATAATGCAAGGTCAGGTCTGCCGCCGCTGTTGTCTTCTGCAATTCTGTCGAGAAGTTCGCCGACAGCTTCATCGATATCGGGCTCGAATAACGTTTTGCCATCGGACCATTTGATGCGGCTGAGTGGAGTGTCAGAAGCGATGTAGTCGTAGTAATGATATTCTTCGCTTAACAACCACACATCGTGGTCCGAAAACTCCTTGCTGTCTTTCCGCATTGGGAAGAAAATATTGTGTATCAACGCCTCGTTTCGGCGACGCTCGCCTTCTGAGCGTTCCAGCTGCACACGAAGGCCTTCCTTTACTGCCAAGTCTAAGGCATCTATCAGGAGTGATCTCCGCACGACCAACTGGGACAGATTAGCCATGTCTATCGTCTTCAGAGACGAAGCGTATTTCCACGATAAATCATTGACCATGCGACGGAAGTCTTCGCTGTCTGGCGCAAGCGCTTTTATCTCTTCTTTCATAGCTGAAAGGCTAGAAGTCTCCTCGATCACTTGTTCTTGAAGGTTTGTCAAAACGCGCTTCGCTACGTCGTACGATGTGTCGCCAAACTTAACTCGTGTGCTCGAGTACGAGAGCATCTCCTTAGACACGCCGAAATCTTTCGCCACATCTTGCACGATTGCGTCCTTCGACAAATCAGGTGGCGTTATAAGTTCTTGAACCTTGTCGTCTAGAACCGAAAAAATGTCCTCGAAGGTGATCTGCATCCCCACGAACATGTCGAATGAGCCCGAGTCCAAGGGAATTTTATCGAATCCATCGCGTTGCTCGTTGACGCAATCATCCAACAGGGCCCCTTCGATCAACACAATGTGGTAATGACCATCAATCGCATTGTTTTCGAGCGTTTTGGTCCTGAGGTATCGGCTGGTGATTAGTTCAACGATCGAAGCCTTGGCACACAAACCCACGATGTTGCGTGGCAAAGCGTAATCCATCTCGTTCAGCTTGTAGTGCGTGATGGTGAAGTCCGCCGATATCGCGGCTAAGCCTTCAACCTGTTCGACGGTAATCTTCGCGACAGATGTGTGCTCGGGGATGTCCGCAGGCGTCAGCGTCTGTTCGGATATGGTGCCCTCAATGTCGCTGACGAACTTGATCTGGAAGTCGCCGAGGTCATTCTTAAGGCTTACAAACCTCTGTAACAGATTGAACAGGACGTGTTGTCTGATCGCTTCCGCTGCAAATGTCTGGTTTACGCTGGCGACGGACAGGGTGTTTGCACGCAGGGTCGGCACTACGTGCCCCAGTCGTATAAAGGTGCCTACTTCGCCAGTCTCTAGATCCGAAAACGTGAAATCAGTCTCTTCGACGGTCTTTCGGTCGCGCAGAAATGGCAGTGAAATGTGCTTAAGCCTGTCTCCTTCTCTATAGTTCGATGACAACGAAACTGCAGTGAAGTGATGGAAGAACTGGACGCGACCGGTTCCCTTGCACTTCCCGATGCCGGGAATATTGAGGTCATCCTTGTATGAGGTGTCCTTGGTCAAGAAGGCCTTGCGCTGATCTGGCCCAAGACCGCAACCGTTATCCTCGCAAGTGATCTCGAGGTCGTACTCCTCGCCAAGTAGGTCTACCGTCGTAGCTGTCACCCTGAGTGTCACATCTAGCGGGACCGCGTCGCTGTCATCCCTCTTTCGGATCAGGAACGCATCGATTGAGTTCGCCAATAGTTCGTCCACGACCACCAGCGGGTTCTTACTAATGCGCGTATTTTTTAGGCTCCCGCGGATATCCAGAGTCACTGTCGATCCTCAATCATGTAACGGTCTGTTCTCTCCACCAATCCGGGAGCTGCACACTGCATGTCAATATTTGCACGCTTGTGCTTATCGTTTGGGCCTTTACCCAACGGCTGCCCAAGGAGCCGTCACAACAAATAAATGTCAGTGTGTTCGCTTTAATTGAGCAGCTATCGCTTTAACAAAAAAGGCGGCCCATCGGACCGCCCCTTTTTCATTCACATCTGCGCCGCAGCTTACCCCAGCAGGCTGCCCAGCTGCATCGCGATGCCCATATCGCCGTCCACTTTCAGCTTGCCGGACATGAAGGCCATCTGGGCGTTTTCTTCGCCGGAGGCAATGGCTTCGAAGGTGTCTTTTTCCAGGCTCACGGTGCAGTCGGCGTCGCCGTCTTCGTTGGTGACGGTGGCGGGCGACGCGTTGCCGTCGATGGTGATGGCGCCGTCATCGGTGAGGTCGAATTTGACGACCTTGCCGTCGATGCCGCCCTTTTCAGCGACGCGGGCCTGCATGTTGGCGGTGAGTTCTTCGAGGGTCATGGCGACATCCTTCAACAGATGGGTGTGTTTCGTTGTCTTCCCTTAACGTAAGGTGCATGATGGCACAAACCCGCACACACACTTTTCAAGAGAACCATCATGCGTGAAGCCGTCATCGTTTCCACCGCCCGCACCCCAATCGGCAAGGCCTATCGCGGGGCCTTCAACGACACCCCGTCGGCCACGCTTGCGGGCCACGCCATCGAGCACGCGGTGAAACGTGCTGGGATCGAAGGCGGCGAAGTGGATGATGTCATCATGGGTTGCGCCATGCAGCAGGGCGTGCAGGCGGTGAACATCGCCCGCCAATCCGCGTTGCGCGGCGGGCTGCCTGTCACGGTCTCCGGCATGACGATCGACCGGCAATGCGCGTCCGGGATGATGGCGATCGCCACCGCCGCCAAGCAGGTGGTGCATGATCACATGCCGATCTGCGTTGGCGGCGGGGTCGAATCGATCTCTATGGTGCAGACGCCGGAGATGCGCATGGGCGTTGATCCGGTGCTGATGCAGATGCACCCGGATATCCACATGCCGATGCTGAACACGGCGGAAGTGGTGGCGGAGCGCTACGGCATCTCGCGCGAACGGATGGATGAATACGGCTACCGTTCGCAGATGCGCACGGCCGCCGCGCAGGAGGCAGGCAAGTTCGACGACGAGATCGTGCCGCTGACGTCCACCATGAAGATGATGAACAAGGAAACCGGCGAGGTCTCCGAGCACGAGGTGACGCTTGCCAAGGACGAGGGCAACCGCCCCTCCACCACGCTGGAAGGCCTGCAGGGCCTGAAGCCTGTCGTCGGGCCGGACAAGACGATCACCGCCGGTAACGCCTCGCAGCTGTCTGACGGCGCATCGGCATCCGTCGTGATGGAAGCGAAAGAGGCGGAGAAGCGCGGCATCACCCCGCTCGGAGCCTATCGCGGCATGGCCGTCGCCGGGCTGGAGCCGGACGAGATGGGCATCGGACCGATCTACGCTATTCCCAAACTGCTGGAGCGGTTTGACCTAAAAATGGACGATATCGGACTGTGGGAGCTGAACGAGGCTTTCGCCGTACAGGTGCTGCATTGCCAGGACGTGCTGGGCATTCCCGAGAAGAAGTTGAACGTGAATGGCGGCGCCATTTCAGTCGGACACCCCTACGGCATGTCGGGCGCACGCATGGTCGGCCACGCGCTGATCGAGGGCAAACGTCAGAGTGTGAAATATGTTGTCTGCACCATGTGTGTCGGTGGTGGCATGGGCGCGGCCGGGCTGTTCGAAGTGCTCTAAGTCCAATTTCTCTGATCACGCGCAGATCACGCCTGAGGCAGCCGTGGTGACGTTTCTTCACGGCTGCGCGAGGGTGGGTTTCATCGTAACCAATCGGTCTCTAACTGTCGGGTTAACCAAACAGGCAACCGACAGGCTGATATGCTATGAGTGATGCAACCGCGACGATGAACACGGACGATACAATGGCCGATGAGGCGCAGCAAAAGGCAGGCAAACCAGCCTGGGTAAAGTGGGGCGGCATCGCGCTGGCAGCCGTCGCGCTGTTCGTCGCTTATCGCTTTCTGCCCATCGCTGATTGGGTCAGCAGCTTTCAGACCTGGGTGCAGGGCTATGGTGCGCTGGGCTGGGTGATCTTCATCGTGGTTTATGCCATCACCGCCTTCGCACTGGTGCCAGGTTCGTTCCTGACGCTGGCTGCCGGTGCAGTCTGGGGGCTGGGCGGATTTCCGCTGGTCATCCTCGGCGCGACGCTGGGCAGCGCCTTGTCCTTTCTCGCCGCCCGTCACGCCTTCCACGACCGGGTGCAAGGCAAGGTGGCCGAATATCCGAAATTCCGTGCGGTAAACGAGGCGATCCGCGACGAGGGCTGGAAGGTCGTCGGCCTGCTGCGCCTGTCGCCCGCCCTGCCCTTCTCCCTGCAGAACTGGTTTCTCGGCATCACGCCGGTGAAGTTCTGGCCAGCGCAGATTGCCACCTTCTTCGGCATCATGCCGGGCACGTTGCTCTACGTGCTCATCGGCTCCGCCGGTGGCAGCGCCGCAGCCGGTGGTGACGATACCGGCTTTGCCAAATGGATCGTGCTCGGCATCGGCATCATCGCCACGCTGGTCGTGACCGTGATCGTGACCAAGAAAGCCAAAGCGAAAATGGCGGAGTTCGAGGGGAAGTAAGGCCTACTTCCCCGTCCATACCGGATCGCGCTTTTCCGCGAAGGCGTTGAAGCCTTCCATCATGTCTTCGCTGCCATAGAGCGTATCGACCGTGGGCAGTTGGCGTTTGGTGATGCGGTTCATCGCGTCCTGAAATTTACTGTCCTCCGCGTCGCGGACGACCTCCTTGATGGCGGCGTAGACGAGCGGCGGGCCGCTCTCCAGCAGGCGGGCGGTTTCCCATGCTTTCTCCATCAGGTCGGCGGCCGGATGGATGTGGTTGACGAGGCCCCAGCGGTTGGCTTCCGCGGCGTCCAGCCAGCGACCGGTCAGCAGCATTTCCATGGCGATGTGGTAGGGGATGCGCTTGGGCAATTTGACGGATGCCGCATCCGCCACCGTGCCGGAGCGGATTTCCGGAAGCGCGAAACTGGCATGGTCTGCGGCGAGGATGATGTCGCAGGACAGCGCGATTTCCAGCCCACCGCCGCAGCAGATGCCGTTCACCGCGCAGATGACCGGCTTGTTCATACGCGGCAGTTCCTGCAGGCCGCCAAAGCCGCCAACGCCGTAATCGCCATCCACCTCGTCGCCGCCTGCGGCAGCTTTCAGATCCCAGCCGGGACAGAAGAATTTCTCGCCCGCGCTGGTGAGGATGGCAACGCGAAGGCCCGGATCATCGCGGAAGGCAGCGAACACGGCCCCCATGATCCGGCTGGTGGCGAGGTCGATGGCGTTGGCCTTGGGGCGGTCGATGGTGACCAGCAACACGCCGCCATTGCGCTTCGTACGAATGGGCTGTTCGTCACGATTGAGGATTTCGGTCATGTTTCAGTCCTTTTGACGGCTTCTATATCGTCGTGTTCCGCACGATCAGGGCATCCACCGCCACCGAGCCGTATTGCGTGGCGAAGAGTGGGTTCACGTCCAGCTCTTCCAGCGTGTCGGCATTGGCGGCGGCATAATTGGCGATGCAAATAATGTTGGCGATGAGCGCATCGATATCCGCCGCATCGCTGTCGCGATAGCCCTCCAACAGGCGACCGATTTTCAACGAGGCAAGCGCCCCGCGGATATCGGCTTCGGTGGCAGGCAGAAGGAGCGTTGCCACATCGTCCAGCAGCTCCGTCAGCACTCCGCCCGCACCGATGGTGAGCATCAGACCGACGACGGGATCACGGGTGACGCCGACGAGAAGTTCGGCGAGCGGCTTGGCGGCCATCTCTTCCAGCAGGAAGCGGTCGGAGAGATGGACCATTTGCGCACGAGCAGCTTCGACCTCCATAGCGGTGGTGAGATTGAGCCGTACTGCACCGGCTTCAGACTTGTGTGCGATGCCGAGGGCCTTCAGGACGAAGGGTGGGTTCAGGTTGGAGAGGTCGATGGGTTGATTTGCGCTCAATACGCTTCCTCTCGGTACAACCAAGCCTGCAACCGCGAGTTCGGACTTAGACGTATGTTCATCCAGCTCGACCAACGCACCCTTTTTATCCTGGCGGGGGCGGGGATGACGGCGTGTTTGGAGCAGGGGCTGAGGCTCTGGCCGCGCCCATCGCCCACCGATGGATCGCGCCGCATCAGCAGCCTTTAGCGCAGCGGGCAGTCCGCAAAGAGGCGCAATGCCTTTAGCGATCAAATCCTTCGCCAACGCTTCCGGCATGGTCTCCGGCAAGCTAGACACCACGCCTGCCCGCGCGTCGGTCTGCTTCACGGCGGCGACGAAGGCGTTAGTCGCGCCGATCCAGTCTGCGGGGTCGCAGCGGTCGGCGGGTGGGATGTCCATGACCAACATCGCAAGATCGAAACCCGGCGCGAGGGCCGCTTCATACATGCGGATCATCTCCGACCAATCGCCCCAGATATAAGTGTTGTAGTCGAGCGGGTTGGCGATAGCGATGAGTGGCCCGAGGGTGTCGCGGAGGGCCTTTGCGTCTTCAGTCGCAAAAGGTCTCCAATTCAGATTGGTGGCGAGCGCCGTGTCGGCCATCAGCGACGCCTCTCCGCCGGAACAGGAGAGCGACAACACATCGCCGCCGGGCAGCGGGCCATGAACATGGAGCAGCTTCAGCGTTTCAATGAAGGTTTCCACATCGTCCACCCGCGCGATGCCGAGGCGGGCGAACAGCGCGTCATGCGCGGCGTCGCTACCTGCAAGCGATGCGGTGTGTGTGATGGTCGCGGACTGGGCTTGCTCGGAACGCCCGACCTTTATGGCAACGATGGGTTTGCCCAGACTGCGAGCCTTCATCGCCAGCCGCTCGAAGGCGGCGACATCGTCCAACCCCTCAATATGCAGGCCGAGTGCAGTGATGCGTTCGTCTTCGATGATCGCGGTCCCAAGATCGGACAGCCCAAGCTGCGCCTGATTGCCTGCCGTCAGCACCATCGCGATGGGAAGACCGCGCGTCTGCATCGTCAGGTTGATGGCGATGTTGGAGGACTGGGTGATGATCGCCACCCCCTCCTCCACACGCGCTGCGCCATGCTGGTCCGGCCAGAGCGCAGCACCGTCCAGCGCGTTAACAAGGCCGTAGCAGTTCGGCCCGATGATCGGCATGCCGCCTGCGGCTTTGATGAGGCGCGCCTGCAGGTCGGCACTGGTGGTATCCTCCGCACTCGCCTCCGCAAAGCCAGCCGCGTAACAAATCGCGCCGCCTGCGCCCGTGGCAGAAAGGGCGGCAACGATATCGATCGTGCGCTCCCTGTTTACCGCAACGTAGGCGGCATCAGGCGCTTCCGGCAGCTCTTCGATGCGACGGTAACAAGGGCGTCCACCCAGCGTCTCGCGCGTCGGGTGGACGGGCCAGATCGTACCGGTAAAGCCAGCCTTGTCGCATTGCTCGATAACGCGCTCACATTCCCTGCCGCCCACCACAGCAATGGTGCGCGGACGAAGCAGGCGCGAC
>JBCCRF010000009.1:0-20121 GCA_039208305.1 Pseudomonadota bacterium | reverse complement strand
AGGCCCAGTGTCCAGTCGAAAGCGATGGCCTGAATGGGGGCGAGGCAGAGCTGCAGCAACACGCCCGCCAGCAACGCATTCGCAAGCGGTCCGGGTATCGCTGCGACAGCCCGACCGAACGGTTTGAAGAGACCGGCTGCGACCAACAGAATTCCGCAGACAATGAACGCACCCACAGCGGCGGAAAATCCTCCCGCAGGAACAGCAGCACTTGCGAGCAAGGCCGCCCCCGGTGTGGACCATGCCACACCCATAGGCAGCTTCGTCTTCAACGCGAGGACGATGGAGCATAGCCCCATCGCCACCGCCGCCGCCGACATGCCGAGCGCTGCCTGCGCGTCCGTCGCGCCAACCCCTTTCAGCCCTGCCAATACGACAGCAAATGACGAGGCGAAGCCGACGAAGGCGGCGAGCGAGCCGGAAAAGACCGACTGCGCGGTGGCATCACGGAACATACCAGTCGGGCCTATTTCATCGTGATGTACTCGGCGTCATCACCGGCAGGCAGCCTGAAGCGGCCATGTGTAAAGTCGCCCTCGCGCCAGGCATCTTTGGCGGCCTCGATCTTCTCCTTCGATGAAGCGACGAAATTCCACCAGATGTGGCGGCCTTCATTCATTGTATCGCCACCCAGCAGCATCAGTCGCGCACCATGCTCACCTGCGGTGACCGCCAGCTTGTCGCCGGGTCGAAACACCATCATGCGGCCAGCCTCGAACGTATCGCCGGAGATGGTGATGGACCCGTCCACAACATAAATGCCCCGGTCTTCGTGATCGTCCGGAAGCGGCAAGACGGCGCCAGCCTGCAAAATCGCATCGGCGTAGAACATGTCGGTGAACGTCTTTGTCGGCGCCTGCTGGCCATAGGCGCGCCCGATGATCAGGCGAACATGCTTGCCTTCGCTCTCCAGCACCGGCAGCGCCTCCTTGCCGTGGTGCTCGAAGGCCGCGCCCATATCTTCATTTGCCTCCGGCAGAGCGACCCAGGTCTGGATCCCGAACAGATCCTGATGAGGTTTCTTGCGGGTCCCAGGCGTCGTGCGTTCCGAGTGCGTGACGCCGTTGCCGGCGATCATCCAGTTCACCTCACCAGGATAGATCATCTGGTTGGAGCCGACGGAATCACGATGCTGGAATTCGCCGGAATAGAGGTAGGTGACGGTTGCCAATCCGATATGCGGGTGGGGTCGCACATCGATGCCCTGACCGGTGAGGAACTCCGCCGGTCCCATCTGGTCAAAAAAGATAAACGGGCCGACCATCTGCCGTTGCGGAGCCGGAAGCGCCCGGCGGACTTCGAAGCCACCGAGGTCACGGCTGCGGGGCACGATCAGCGTGTCGATGGCGTCGATCTCGTTTCCTGTCGGACAATGGGCGTCCAGCGCGGGGTTCCAACTCATCGGTGTCTCCTATTGGCCCTGCAGCACATCGTGCCATTCCCGGTGCTTGCGAAACTGCGCTGCTGCAAAGGGGCAGAGCGGCATGATCTTTTTGCCCGCCTTTCGCATGTCTTCGACAGCGCGTTCCACCAGCCTAACACCGACCCCCTGCCCGCGCAGCGCATCGGGTACGTCGGTGTGGTCGATGATGATCATGCTCTCGCCCGCCTTGGAAAAGGTCATCTCAGACGAATGGCCGTCCACGACCGCAAAATAGCGTCCGCCGGTTTCGGTTTCGTCGAGTGCGATGTCCATCATGACCTCAATAATGCGGGGGTGGCGTGTTTTCGTGCGCGCCGCCCCCCTCCTCCACTTCCGTTACACGGTCGCGCAGGCGCAGCAGAGCTTTGGTAAGAGTGTCAATCTTGTCCCATTGCTCGCGCACCTGTTCGGACAGGCTCTCGATTTCGGCGGTTTGATGCGCCACCAGCTCCTCAAGGTGCTGCATTCTATGTTGGTCATCGCTCATCATGCCTTCATCACCCGCGAGGCTGCGCTTGTCGAGATGAGAGTTCACAGCTAGCGTCTTGTGATGACCAAAGCGCCTGCCATTCAGCTCTCCGGCATCTCGAAAAGTTTCGGGCCGGTTCATGCCAACAAGGACATCGACCTGACCATTGAGGCCGGGACGATCCACGGCATCATCGGGGAGAATGGGGCGGGGAAATCGACGCTGATGTCGATCCTGTACGGGTTCTATCAAGCGGACAAAGGCATCATTCAGGTGGATGGCAATGTCGCCACCATCCCCGATAGTCAGGCAGCGATCGCCCATGGCATCGGCATGGTTCATCAGCACTTCATGCTGGTGGACACGTTCACGGTGCTGGAGAATATCATCCTCGGTGCTGAGGGCGGTGGCATTTTGAACACCGCCGTGCGCGAGGCCCGCGCAGAGTTGCTGCGACTGGAGGAAGAATACGGGCTGAAGGTTGACCCCGATGCATTGGTGGGGGAACTGCCGGTTGGCCTACAGCAGCGGGTGGAGATTCTGAAAGCGCTCTATCGCGGGGCAGATATTCTCATCCTCGACGAACCCACCGGCGTGCTGACGCCAGCAGAGGCTGATCATCTGTTCCGCATACTACGGCAGCTGCGCGAACAGGGGAAAACGGTGCTGCTGATCACCCACAAGCTGCGGGAGATCATGGCCGTCACCGATGCCTGTTCTGTCATGCGGCGCGGCGAAATGGTGGCGACGCGCATTACAGCGGAAACCAGCCCGGAAGAACTCGCCGAACTGATGGTGGGGCGCCGGGTGCTGTTGCAGGTGGACAAGGAACCGGCGCAGCCGAAGGATGTACGCCTGTCCGTGAGCGGCCTCACCGTGCGCGACAGTCGTGGCGTTGAGATGGTCAAAGACGTGTCGCTCGACGTGCGTGCCGGCGAAATCGTCGGCATTGCTGGCGTTGCGGGCAACGGGCAGTCGGAACTGTTGCAGGCGATCGCGGGCATGATCCCGATCGAAAGTGGGACGGTGTCAATGGATGGCGTAAGCCTCACTGCCGACCCGGCAAAACTGCGCGAGATGGGCCTGGCCCATGTGCCGGAGGATCGCCACCACGAGGGTCTCGTTCTGCCGTTCGAGGAAAACGAGAATGCGGCGCTCGGCTATCACGGCGACAACCGCTTTGTCTCCGGCCCCTTCCTCCAAATCGACGCCATGCGCAGCGATGCGGAGGCAAAGATCGAGCGCTACGACATCCGCCCGCCCAATCCGCGCCTCAAAACGGCAAATTTCTCCGGCGGCAACCAGCAGAAGATCGTGCTCGCCCGGGAGATGGAGCGTGACCCGAACGTGCTGCTGATCGGTCAGCCGACGCGCGGGGTGGATGTGGGCGCCATCGAATTCATCCACCGCCGCATCATCGAGATGCGGGACGCGGGCAAGGCCGTGCTGCTGGTCTCGGTGGAGCTGGATGAAATCCGCGCGCTGGCGGACCGTATCCTCGTCATGTTTGACGGACGAGTGGTGGGTGAGCGGCTACCGGGCGCAAGCGAAAGCGAACTTGGTCTGCTGATGGCCGGTATTGAGGACGAGAAAGCAGCCTAAACCGGGTTAGCGCCACGGGTGTCGCCGGGCATGATCTGTTCCGTCCTATCATTACCGTCGGCGTTCGGTGGCTGGTAGTTGGGCAGCGAAGCGAAGGCTTTACGCAGTGCAGAACCCCAGCCCTTTGCGATGGCATTGTAACTGTCGTCGTCGGCTTCGATACGGATCGGTTTGGGCAGCAATAACGCATCGCCATCATAGGTCAGCACGTCCAGCGGCATGCCGACGGAGAGGTTCGCCTTGATGGTGGAATCGAAGGAGACGCAGAGCAGTTTGATCGCGTCGTCAAACGTCATGTCGGCATCATAGGCGCGCACCAGAATAGGCTTGCCGTATTTCGCTTCGCCGATCTGGAAGAAGGGCGTCTCCTGCGTCACCTCGACGAAATTGCCTTCTGGATAGACCATAAAGAGCGTCGGGTCGCCGCCTTTCACCTGCCCACCCACGATGACGGAGGCGCGGAATTTGCTCTCCGATTTCTGTCCGTTCTTGCCGTTGCTCTTCTGAATAACCTCGCTCAGCGTTTCCCCCACCACGCGGGCCACCTGGAACATGGACGGTTCGTGTAGAATCGAAGGGTCGCGCTCGTCGTGCGCCTTGGAGCGTTCCTCCAACAGGCTGATGAGCGCCTGTGTGGTGGCCAGATTACCAGCGGTCAGAATCGTGATGACCCGCTCGCCTGGCACCTCGAAGGTGAACATTTTCCGCGTCATGGAAAAGTTGTCGACGCCCGCGTTTGTGCGCGTGTCGGACATGAAAACGAGGCCACGGTTCAGGCGCAGGCCGACGCAATAGGTCATGAAGGGTCCGTGTCGGTCAGCTCCGGCGCGCTGTCATGGGTTAGGGAACTGCCGGACTCCAGCGCTCTGTTTACTGCTGTTGCTGGCTCGATTCAACGGCACGTTCCTCAGGTGCCACAAAAACCGCGACCTGAAGCGTTTCGGTCGCACCACCGCGACGTAACCCGCGAACGGGCGCGCATTCGCGGTAATCGCGGCCGCATCCAATGCGCACGTACCGCTCGTCCGGCGAATACCCATTGGACACATCGAAGCCCACCCAGCCGAGCCCGTCCACATGGGCTTCTGCCCAGGCATGGGTGGCGTCTTGGTCATCGCGCTCGTTCATCCGCAAATAGCCGGAAACATATCGCGCAGGGATATCGAGCAGGCGAGCCACAGTGCAGAAAATGTGGGCATGATCCTGGCAGACCCCCTGCCCGCCTTTCAGCGCCCCCTCAGCATCGGTCGCGCTATAGGTGGCGCCTATTTGGTAAGGCGTTGCCTCCCGAATAGCTTCGGATAGAGCGTGCAGACCAGCGATCGTGTCATCGCCCGGCTTGTTCTCCCGCGCCAGCTTGCGGATTTCTGGACCGGGCGTGGTGAGCGGTGTCGGCGACAGGAAATGCCACAGTGGGGCGGTACCGTAATGCTCGCCATAGACGCCGCTGTTGTCACGCGTTTCCACGCGGCCTTCCGCCGTGATGACAAGATGCCCGGTCCCGGCATCGGCCTGAACCAGGTGGGTGCGATTGCCGTGCTGGTCATCGAAGGTCAGCTCGCTGCACCCGCCCTCGATAGTGATCGCCCAGTCATGTACCGTCTGATGCGGACCATCGGTCGGCGTCAGCTTCACCTGCTGTAGCGCGGCCCCCACAGGCGCATCGTAGCTGTAGGTCGTGGTGTGGCGGATGGTCAGGATCATGCGCTTTCCCTCATCCGTTAAAGCTGAAATCGGTCTCGATCTGATTGGCGAGCGCGATGTTGTCGGAGAGAAAATTGCCGATGAACTTGTGCAGGCCCACCTCGAAAATGGAACCAATGTCCCGGTTCTTCAGTCGCTGGGACAGTTCCCGCGCAAGACGGCAACTGGGGTAATCGATGCCGTATTCGCCCGTCAGCAACTCAAGGTTTTCCACCATCTCGCTTGCGCAGAAAGCGAGCGAACGGGGCAGGCGTTCATCGAGAATGAGAAAATCCGCAATCGCGGAAGCGGACGAACCGGTGTCGTTCATCCAACGAAAGGCGCGGTGGGCGGAAACGGAACGCAGGATCATCTCCCATTGCACATTGTCGAGCGCAGACCCTACCGAGGCGACCGTGGGAAGCAGCGTGTAATATTTCACGTCGATGATGCGCGCCGTGTTGTCCGCCCGTTCCAGATAGGTGCCGAGGCGGGCAAAATAGTAGATGTCATTGCGCATCATCGTGCCGTGCAGCGCACCGCGCACCAGTGCGGCCTGACGACGGATGATGCCGAGCGCAGCCGGCAGTTCGGTCTCACGGACGGGCCGGGCCAGCGTGTCGTTCAGTTCCATCCAGCTTTCGTTGATCGCCTCCCAAGCCTCCGTGGTGATGGCGGTACGCACCATGCGAGCGTTCTGCCGAGCATTGTCGATCACGTTCAAGACGCTCGACGGATTGGACTTGTCGCGCAGCAGAAAATTCGTCACCTGCGGATGATTGTAGTCCATGCTGCCGTCGTCGTTACGGTGCCGGTCCTCATAGGCGGCGCGAACGCCCGCGGTGGTGACGACGGATTTCCACGCGCTCTCATTATCGAGCATCCGCGACAGCGCAATGCGCGAACCCGCCTCCACGAGACGCGCCGTGTTCTCCGACCGCTCAAGCGAGCGGCACATCCAATACAATCCGCCTGCCGTACGACCCAACATCAGCGGGATCCTCCCGCCGATGTCCGGTCGATCTGCTTTGCGTTCACGCTGTCAGCGCGTTGCGCCTTCGCTGCACGGGCGCGGTGCAGTTGCGCCGGTCGCTCTTCGCTCCGCATGCGGGCATAGGTCGAATTCGCTTCGAGCATTCGTGAATCAATCATCCAGCACCCACGTATCCTTGGTGCCGCCGCCCTGGCTGGAGTTCACCACCAGCGACCCCTTTTTCAGCGCAACGCGGGTCAGGCCACCCGGCACCATGTCGATGCCTTTGGGGGAGACCAGCGCGAAGGGGCGCAGGTCGACATGGCGGGGAGCGAGGCCCTTCTTGACGAAGATCGGGCAGGTGGAGAGGGAAAGTGTCGGCTGGGCAATGTAGTTTCCTGGCTTGGCTTCCAGCTTCTTACGGAACGCGGCGATCTCTTTTTTCGAAGCCGTTGGGCCTACCAGCATTCCGTATCCGCCAGAGCCGTGGACCTCCTTCACGACCAGGTCCGCCAGATTATCGAGCACATATTGCAGAGACTGCTTCTCTGAACAGCGCCACGTCTGCACATTGTTGAGCAGCGGTTTTTGGCCGGTATAGAATTCCACGATCTCCGGCATGTAGCTGTAGATCGCCTTGTCATCGGCGATGCCGGTGCCGGGGGCGTTTGCAATCGTAATGTTGCCCGCGCGGTAGACATCCATGATGCCTGGCACACCAAGCATGGATTCTGGATTGAAGTTCAGCGGGTCCAGAAAATCATCATCCACCCGCCGGTACAGCACGTCGATGCGCTGGTAGCCGGTGGTGGTGCGCATGGCCACATGGCCGTTGACGATCTTCAGATCGCTGCCCTCCACCAGTTCTACGCCCATTTGGTCAGCGAGAAAGGAGTGCTCGAAATAGGCGCTGTTGTGGATGCCAGGGGTGAACACGGCGACCACAGGCTTCTGATTGCAACTGTCCGGCTTGCAGGCGGCCAGGGATTCCCGCAGCCGCTTGGGATAGCCGGAGACGGGGCGCACCTTTACCCGAGAGAACAGCTCCGGGAACATTTGCAGCATGCTTTCACGGTTTTCCAGCATGTAGGAGACGCCGGACGGTGTGCGCGCATTATCCTCCAGCACGTAGAATTCGCCCTCGCCGGTGCAGACGAGATCGGTGCCAACGATATGGGTGTAAATGCCACCGGGTGGCTCCACGCCGATCATCTGCGGCAGATAGGCTTCGTTGCGCGCAATCAGCTCATGGGGCACGACGCCAGCGCGCAGGATCTCCTGGCGGTGGTAAATGTCATGGAGGAAGGCGTTCAGAGCCCTGACCCGCTGATCGATGCCCTTGGCGAGCTTGTCCCATTCGCGGCCCGACAGGATGCGGGGAATGAGATCAAATGGGATCAACCGTTCCTGCGCTTTCGCCGCATCATCGGTCTGGCCATAGACGTTGAACGTGATGCCGGTGCGGCGGAAAAAGGCCTCCGCCTCCTTCGACTTTTTCATCAATCGCGTGGGGTCCTGCTCGTGGAACCACTCAGCATACCCAGTGTAGGGCTCGCGCGGCTCTTCGCCATGGCCCGTCATTTCATCGAAATGGTCGATTGCGCTCTTGCCCCGTCTTCACTTCGTAACAGCATAAGGAGCGTGAAAGCGAAGTCCAGCCGAGCCGGAAAGGTTCTGAGCTAGCGCCATACCTTCACGGTCTGCGACCGCAAGTTGACCGGCGCGAAGGCGGTAAGGAAGGAAACATCTGCCGCATCACGCCCGACGCCGACCCGGACCATCTGGTGCGGGTGCGCCATGCCGGTCGCGTCCACCAAACGCCATTCACCGCCTATCCAGATTTCAGCGACAGCGTGAAAGTCCTGCGGCGTCACGTCGGGCGCATAGACGGATGCCATACGAGCCGGGATGCACAGCGATCGAGCGAGCGCGATCATGACATGGGCATAGTCGCGGCAAACACCGGCGCGCTTTTGCCATGTGTCCATCGCCGTTGTCGTGCCGTCACTGGCCGTGATGTCATAGGTGAAGCTGTTCTCGATCCAGTCGCGCATATCAGCGATCGTCTTGCCGTTCGGTATGCCACCGAACTGTTCGACCGCGATGTCTCCAAACGCTATGGGATCACAGTAGCGGGACGGGAAAATGTGCTTGGTGGTTTCGGCAGGCAACTGCACGAGCGGCTCGCGGTCGAGGCTTGCGAGGTCGAATGGCTGCCGGGTGACCTCGACTTCAGCCTGATAACGCGCGCAGAAGTCCGTCTCGCTCCAAATCCAACGGCGATGGCCTACGCCTTCGTCGGCTTCGACTTTGCGGGTGACGGGTTCATTGTCGATCTCAAGTGACGCGTCTTGCACCAGCTGCCCGTCGCCATCGGCCGCTTCGATCTGCAGCAGTATAGAACAGGGTTCGGTGCACTCGTAGTGGAGTGCGACGTCAATATTCAGCTTCATGCAAAGGCAGGAATCGGCGAGGGGCTCGGCACAAACGGCTAAGGTCGGGTTGCGCGAATGTCCATGACCACATCGACATTCAGCCCCACCGTATCACTGCCGGGAAAGCCGGTACCGACGCCAAAGTCCAGCCGCTGCAGAGGCATGGTGGCGGTAACGGTCGCCACACCCTTCGTCTCAGCAAAGGTGAAGTCGATCACTGCCGGGCCTTCCGTGCCTGCAAGTTGTAATGTGCCGTTGGCGCGGTAGCCAGTATCCGTCTTCACCACGTCGGTTGAGGTGAAGCTGGCTGTCGGGTTGGCAGCGCTTTTCAGAAACTCGTCGCCGATGGCGCGGGCCGTGTTGTCGCCCA
Source organism: Pseudomonadota bacterium (assembly GCA_039208305.1). Taxonomy (GTDB): domain Bacteria; phylum Pseudomonadota; class Alphaproteobacteria; order Rhizobiales; family Rhizobiaceae; genus Pseudahrensia. The sequence continues at coordinate 11,166 of JBCCRF010000009.1, read as the reverse complement.
GCGTCAGGCTCGCCACCTGTACTGTGGCGTCGATCGTGGCACTTTCCGGCGCATCGGGGTCGAACACCACATCGGCAGACCATTGCGCGAACTGCCCCTGCACCTGTGACCCCATCTGGATGATGGTGATGCCCAGGGTGGACTGGGTCTGGTCGATCACCCAGCCATTGGCGGGTGCAGGTGAAGTGGAGAGCGTGTCGGTCGCGTCGGAGTCAGCTTTCGGAACAACCGTTTCCACCGCAACGATGACGGGTGCCTCCGGTGCTGTGAAGCGGTCGACGATGAAGACTGAAACAAAGGCGACGGCTAGAACACCAACGGCGGCGTAGAGGGGCGTGTGATCGCCCGGCTTGGGCGCGACCATGACATTGTCCGGCACCCCGGCTCCCGGCACCATTCGGGCAAGCGTTGGGTCCTTATCGATCACGGCGTGCTTCATCGCACCGGCAATGTGCAGGCCGAGTGAGACCACCAGCGTGACGGCAGCGACGAGATGCGCCGATGAGAAAAAATGGGAAACAGCTTCGCTTTTCGGCACCAAAGGAAGCGTGTCGCCAAAGCCCCACCATATGGGTGAGTACCCAGTGGAGGCTGCGTGGTGAACCCATCCGGTCACCGGAACAAGAATGATGGAGGCGTAGAGCAGGTCGTGCACCGCACGCGCGGCAAAGCCTTCAGCCCCGGCATGCAAAGGCAATGGCTTGGTTTGTGTGGCCACCCACATGATACGCAGAAGTGCCAGACCCAACGCGGCGATGCCGATGCTCTTGTGCAAGCCGTAGACCCAGACCTTGTCAGCGATCTCTTCCGGCGTGGTGGTGGGCAGCCAGCCCATGATGACGCCCATAGGCAGCATCACGATAATGAGAAGCGCTACGGCCCAGTGCAAAACTTGGTGCACAAGGCCGTAGCGGATGCGGGTATTGGTGAGCTGCATTGTCGTATCTCTTGTCAATTGTGGCTCACCCCTTTGGAAAGGCCGCTTAGGAGGTTTTTTCCAACTCGACCGAAATGATGAGATTCACTTCGTCGCTAACGTTGGGTGCGAATTTACCCAAGCCCCACTCGGAACGGGTCAGCGTTGTTGTCGCGTCAAAGCCCGCCCAACCCTTACCATTTAGCGGGTTGGTACCGATCTTGTTCAACGTGGCGTCCAGCGTGACCGGCTTGGTTTCACCCAGGATCGTCAGATCACCGGTGATTTTCGCGGTCTTCGCACCGGTCGCCTCAACGCTTGTGGATGTGAAGGTCACAGCAGGGAATTCCGACACGTTGAAGAAGTCGGCAGCCTTGAAATGATTATCCCGCGCGTCCCAGCCGGTGATCATATCAGCGACCGAAATCTCGATCTGGATGGACGAGTTCGCGATATTTGCATCATCGAGGGTGGCAGTGCCGTTAAAGCCGGAGAACATGCCGTAGGTCGTGGAGAAACCCAGATGACCGTAGGAAAAGACGATCTGCGCATGGCTTGCGTCGACTTTATAACTGTCGGCAGCGAAAGCCGAAGTTGCGGTTGCAAGAGCAAGTGTGGCGGCGAGAAGAAGGCGTTTCATAGGGGAGCTCCTTTTGGACAATGAAGATAAATGGCGGTGCGAGTGGGGTGGTTCCCGTTGCCGCTTCAGATTATGTCGTGCAATTGTGCTTCTCAACGGACAATCACACATGTTTGAAATGCATTTATGCAGAACATTGATTGGGACATTTTCCGGTTTGTCATTGCGGTCGCTGATCACGGCAGTGCGGTAGGTGCGGCACGGGCACTTGGCGTGGACGCTTCCACCGTCCAGCGCCGCATCATCCGCTTCGAGCGTGACCATGGTGTGACGCTTTTCGAGCGGCAGCGGTCCGGCTACACGGCGACGGCTGAATGCGCCGCCATTATCGATCGGGCGCGCGCCATGGAAGCGGGCGTTGCCGATACGATGCGTAATATCCTGGGGCAGGACCTGCGGCTGGAGGGTCGGGTGACCGTCGCCACCAACGAGACACTGGCCGAGACGGTTCTACCGCGCCATCTGGTTGAATTCCAACGGCAGAATCCCGCAATCGAGATCGATCTCGATGTCTCCAGCCACACGGTCAACCTTGCCCGCATGGATGCCGATATCGCGGTGCGCCCTTCGCACAATCCACCGCAGAACCTGACTGCACGCCGGGTCGGGGAATTGTCGGTTGCAATCTATGCCAGCCGCGATCTGGAGGTCATCCCTGCACCGTTCGAGCAGGTCGTGGCGCTGGATGTTCCATGGATCGGGGTGGCGGGCCCGCTGGAGTCGTCCGCAGCGTCCACCATCTTGCGAGACCACATTGCACCGGAACGTATTGTCATGCGAGCCAATACATTCACATCGCTTAGACAACTTGTCCGTGCCGGTGCCGGTCTTGGTATCATGCCGTGCTGTTGGCCGGACGACACGCCGGAGCTTGTGCGGATCGTAGGTCCTCAGCAACAACATGATATTCCTCTGTGGGTCTTGACCCATCCGGACGTGCGACACTCGGCACGTGTGAAGGCACTGGCCCAGTTCATCAGCAAAGGCCTTGCAGAGGACCGCGTGTTTTTGAGAAGCGGTGATGGAACGTGAGGACAACTACCTTTCGATAAGGCGCGCGGCTGTAGAGCGCGGGTGCGCGAAATTGAGCAACGATTAAGTCCGACAGCGATGAAGAGACGCTATGCGTCCCGCGTCACCTCCTGCCGCTGTCGGCCGAGGCCTTCGATCTCCAGCTCCATCACGTCGCCTTCTTTCAGGTATGTCGGCGGTTTCATGCCCATGCCGACGCCGGGAGGCGTGCCGGTGGAAATTACGTCGCCGGGATACAGCGTCATGAGCGATGACAGGTGCTCGATGATCTCCGCCACGGTGAAGATCATCGTGTTCGTGTTGCCGGTCTGCATGCGCGTGCCGTTCACGTCGAGCGACATGGCGAGGTTCTGCGGATCGGTGACCTCATCTCGAGTGACCAGCCACGGGCCGGTGGGACCGAACGTGTCGCAACTCTTGCCCTTGGTCCACTGGCCGGTGAGCTTGGTCTGAAAGGTGCGCTCCGACACGTCGTTGATAACGCAGTAGCCCGCCACATGATCGAGGGCATTTTCCTTGGACACATATTTGGCTTGGGTCCCGATGACGACACCCAGTTCGACCTCCCAGTCCGTCGTCTCAGAACCACGTGGCATGGAGACCGTGTCGTTCGGGCCGATCACGGCGGAATTGGCCTTGAAGAACAGGATCGGGTGTTCGGGTATGTCTGCGCCGGTCTCGGCGGCATGGTCGGAATAGTTCAACCCGATGCACAGGAACTTCCCGATGCCCGTGATGCACGGACCCATACGAGGCTCGCCATCCACCAGCGGCAATGTGGCCGGGTCAATGGCGCGCAATTTGTCCAACGCCTCGTCCGAAATCGTTGCACCGGTGATGTCATCCACCTGCCCACCAAGATCGCGCAGGTGGCCGTCATCATCGATCAAGCCGGGGGTTTCAGAGCCCGCGGGGCCGAAGCGTACAAGTTTCATGAAATGTTTCCGTCATTTCGGCCTTCAATCGGCCCGTGTGTCAGGGTGCGCATGAAAGAGCACCACCCGCGCGCAATCAAGACCGTTACTTGAATCGCAAACAAACACTTCACCATTTGTTCAAATATGGCGTTCTAATATCGCGCGGGAAGCCTCGAGATACGGGGCTGGTGGCATTTTCAGGGACTCGCTTCACCAGATGTTTCGCTCTTCGCAATCACCCGCCGCTCGCGCCATGCGCCGCAACGCGCCGCGCCCGAAGGTAGAACGTGAAGAGCGTATCGCGGTTGTTAAGTCCGCCTACATTACGGTAGACGGCAACGATCCGATGCTGGCCTGTACGGTGCGTGATATCAATTCCGGTGGCGCCCGCATTTCCGTCGCCGATATCCACAAAATCGCAGATGAATTCTTGCTCATCGCCCGTTCTGAAGACCTCGTTGCACGCGTGCGTGTCGCATGGCGACGCGAGAAGGAGATCGGCGTTCGCTTTCTGCGCTCCACGCGCCTCGATAATGAAGCACGCATGCGCCAGGAACAGGCCAAGGTCTTCGAGCGCAATCGCGCCGCCGAAGCCCAACGTCTGGCGGAAGCAGAAGCTGCGCAGGCAGTGCTGGAACAGCAACAGGCAGAGGCAGAACGCATGGCGCAGGCCCGCCTGCGGTTCGACCGCATGGTGACGCTCGGTATGGACCCGACCCAGGGCTACACGAAAGATATGTTGCGTGATGCCTACCACGCCCGCGCCAAGGAAACCCATCCGGACCAGGGCGGTGATCCCGCGACCTTCGATGCGGTGAAGCTGGCCTATGAAGGTCTGCTCGCAGAGTTTCCTGCTTAACCTTTACGCAGACGGTTAAGGCGCGAGAGCGCCTTTCTGAAGCCAGAGCGGTTCTTAACGCCGATTTTGCCGACACGTTTAATCAGCCAGCGCTGGCGCATCGCGACCAGAGCCTGTTTCTGCAAGGCGGACCATTCGCGCTCCGCGACCAATGCATCATAGACCGCGCCTGCCTGCACATGCAGCTCTTCCATCGGCACGCTGGCGACGGAGCGCTGGGGATCGATTTCTCCTGGCCCATCGTCGCTATAGCGAACCAGCCGCTGAGTGAAGATGGCATTCCTGTCCCCGCGGATCGTGCCGTCAAGGCTCAGAGCCAGCAGCGTCAGATGGTCGGCAGCCCAAGGGTGCGGGAATGCGGCATAGATGCGGTCGAACAGGGTCAGCAGCGTATCGCGATGCCACAGCCCGTAATAGCTGCTCTCGTGCAGCTTGAACATTCGATCATTCAGGGCACGGACGCTGGTGGATGAACTCAGCGAAGATGGCATGCGCCGCCACCGTTCATGCTTCAGCCGACCATCACTGTACATTTTGCGCGTTCTCACCCGCCCGACCGCCAAGCGCGTCGTAGGATCGTTGGCGTGCAAAGCGACAAGCCGCTCCAGATAATCGTCAGACGTCACGTCATCATGGGCGCGCCACATGAAGAGCTCGGACGGCGGAGCCTCCGTTAGCGCGTAGCGAAAGTTGCCGGACATTCCCAGGTTTGTCTGATGGAAGACATGGGTGAAGCGGCTGTCCCTTTTCGCCATGGCCGCACAAATTTCACTCGTGCCGTCAGTGGAGGCGTTGTCAGAAAGCAGCACCTCGAACTCGCTATGGGTCTGGCGGGCGAGGCAATCGAGGCTTTCCTGCAATTCAGCCGCCCCGTTATAGACGGGGACGCCGATGGAGACGGTGGGCAGCGCCATGAAACGGGCCGATTACGGGTTTGGCTTGGTGCGCCATATCGCCTAGAAGCCTCCACCAAGGCAAGTCGAACCCGAGCGCAATCCGGAGCCCTATCCCTTGAAAGTCGTTCTGTTAGCCGGTGGCCTCGGCACCCGCATTTCCGAAGAGAGCCATCTGCGACCCAAGCCGATGATCGAGATCGGGGGGCGACCGATCCTGTGGCACATCATGAAAATTTACGCCGCTCATGGGCTAACAGATTTCGTGGTCTGCCTCGGCTACCGGGGCTACATGATCAAAGAGTATTTCGCCAATTACGTCCTGCACTCGTCGGACGTGACTATCGACACGGCAAGCGGGGAGATCACCTACCACCATTCGCAATCGGAACCGTGGAAGGTGACGCTGGTGGAGACCGGCGCGGACACGATGACCGGTGGACGCCTGAAGCGCGTGGGCGATCATCTGGGGGATCGCTTCTGCATGACCTATGGTGACGGCGTGGCTGATATCGATATCACCGCGCTGCTCAAGTTCCACGGCAGCCATGGTCGCGAGGCAACGGTGACGGCGGTGACGCCACCGGGACGCTACGGTGCGCTGGATATCTCTGACGGTGGGCAGGTAGACCGTTTCGTGGAGAAGCCGCCCGGAGACCTCGGCCTGATCAATGGCGGTTTCTTCGTTCTTGAACGGGCCGTGCTGGACCGGATCAAAGGCGATGCCATGCCGTTTGAGAAAGCGCCGATGGAAAGCCTTGCGGCTGACAAACAACTCATGTCGTTCCGCCATGACGGTTTCTGGCAACCGATGGACACGTTGCGGGAGAAGACGATGCTGGAAAGCCTTTGGGCTGAGGGCACGGCGCCGTGGAAAGTGTGGGATTGATGGATAGTCCCGCCAACCCCGATCCGTCCTTCTGGCAGGGCCGCCGTGTATTGCTGACGGGCCATACCGGCTTCAAGGGCGCATGGCTGTCACAGTGGCTAACGGGCATGGGCGCGCAGGTGACGGGTCTGTCGCTCGGGCCGCTTGAGGGCGAGTCGCTATGGGTAAAGCTGGGGGATGGTGCGGTCGCCCGGTCGCTGACCGTCGACATTTGCGAAGCTCAAGCGACGAAGGCGGCCATCCATGATGCGTCCCCACAGGTGATCCTGCATCTGGCAGCGCAGTCTCTGGTGCGCACATCTTTCACCGCACCGCTGGAGACGTTCGCCACGAATGTGATGGGCACAGCCCATGTGCTGGACGCGGCGCGCGATCTCGCCGACTGCCGCGCCGTCGTTTCTGTGACGTCTGACAAGGCCTACGAGAACCGTGAGCAGATCTGGGCCTATCGCGAAGATGATCCGATGGGTGGCCATGATCCCTACTCTGCCTCCAAGGGTGCAGCGGAATTGGTGACGGCCTCCATGCGCCGATCCTACTTCGAGGGCACGTCTACCGGCGTTGCCTCGGCGAGGGCTGGCAACGTGATCGGCGGCGGCGACTGGGCAAAGGACCGGCTGGTGCCCGATTGTCTGGGCGCTTTTGCGGCAGGCCAGCAGGTGGAAATCCGCAACCCCGCCGCCACGCGCCCGTGGCAGCACGTGCTGGAGCCGCTGGCCGGGTACCTCGTGCTGGCGGAGAGCCTTGCCGACGATCCGGCAGAGTTCGCGGAGGGGTGGAACTTCGGCCCGTGCGACGATGATGTTCTGCCGGTTGAATACATCGCCGACCGGCTGGTGGCGCTCTGGGGCGGGGATGCCGGATGGTTCCTCACAGAAGGCGCGCACCCACACGAGGCCATGGCGCTGAATGTCGACGCCACCAAGGCCAGATACCGCCTCGGCTGGCAGCCCCGGCTCGATCTGGATACTGCTTTGCAATGGACGGTGGACTGGCAGCGCGGGTTGGACGGTGGCCGCTCTGCTGCCGACCTTTGTGCCGAACAGATCGCGCGTTACATCGAAATACCGTCCAAGAGACCGACCGCATGACGACCATGACCTGCCGCGCCTGCGGCTCGCGCAATCTCACCAGCTTGATCGATCTCGGCATCACGCCACTGTCCAACGCCATGGTGCCGTTTGCTCGTGCCGATGAGGGCGAGGTGAGCTATCCGCTGCACGCCTATGTCTGCACCGATTGCTTTCTGGTGCAGTTGGGCGAGTTCGAGACGCCCGAGGCGATTTTCGCCGAGGACTATGTCTATTTCTCCTCCTTCTCCACCAGCTGGCTGGAGCATGCCAAGCGATATGCGAAGGAGCAGACCGAGCGCTTCGGTCTCGGTCCCGATGCCCATATCGCCGAGGTCGCCAGCAATGATGGTTATCTGCTGCGCTGGTTTGCGGAAGCGGGGCAACAGGTCACCGGCATCGAGCCCGCCGATGTCTGCGCCGAAGCTGCCCGCAAGGTTGGCGTACACACCGAGCAGCAATTCTTCGGGCGTGACACGGCCCGCGCCATTGCCGCCTCACGTGGCAAGGCGGACCTGATGGCGGCCAACAACGTGCTGGCCCATGTGCCGGACATAGCAGACTTCACCGCAGGCTTTGCCGAGATGCTGAAGCCGGAAGGGGTGGCAACCTTCGAGTTTCCGCATCTGCTGAACATGATGCGCTACAACCAGTTCGACACGATCTATCACGAGCATTTTTCCTATCTCGCCCTGCGCCCGGTGATGGATGTTCTGGCGAAGAATGGCCTTCGCGTATTCGACGTCGAGGAATGGCCAACCCATGGCGGCTCGCTGCGGGTCTTCGCCTGCTATGATGGCGCGTCCCACGAGAAGCAGGCGGGCGTCGATACGGTGCTGGCAGCCGAAGATGATTACGGCCTATACGACATCGCCACCTATGGCGATTTCGGCGAGCGGGTGCGAGCAATCAAAGACGATCTTCTAGCGTTTCTCATCGAAGCCCGCCGCAAGGGCGAGACAGTCGCCGCCTATGGCGCAGCCGCTAAGGGCGCCACCCTGTTGAACTATTGCGGCGTCGGCACGGAATATGTCTCCTATGTCGTCGATCGGAATCCCGCCAAGCAGAACCGCTTCATGCCGGGCGTGCGCATCCCCACCTACGATGTCGACCACCTGAAGGCTGACGATCCGGATCACATTCTGATCCTGCCCTGGAACCTGCGCGAAGAGATCATGCAGCAGTTGCGCGACGAGGGCCTGAACGGCAGCTTTGTTACGGCCATCCCCGAACTGACCATCACCCGATGAAGTTCACCCCGCTCGCGCTGGACGGATTGGTGCTTGTCGAACAGACGCTCCACCGCGACGAGCGCGGAGCCTTTGCACGCTCATTTTGCGAGGACACGTTTCGCGACGCCGGGCTGCACGCGGAGTTTCCGCAGCACAATCATTCCTTCAACACGAAGGCAGGGACCGTGCGCGGGATGCATTACCAGCTTGCGCCCCATGAAGAGGTGAAGCTGGTGCAGGTGCTGCGCGGGGCGATTGCCGATGTTGTGGTGGACATACGCGAGGGCTCGCAGACGTTCGGACAGTCGCTCACGGTGGAGCTGTCACACGACGAGACGTCAGCGCTCTACATCCCCGCAGGCTTCGCCCACGGGTTCCAGACTCTCGCTGACGATACGCTCGTGACCTACCTCATGGGCCACCGCTTCGCGCCGGACGCGAACACCGGCTTCCGCTGGAACGACCCAGCTTTCGACATTTCCTGGCCGCGCGAGATTTCCGTCATTTCGGAAAAAGATATGGCGTACCCCGACTTCAAGCCAGACTGATTGCTGAGTCTGCGCTCACGCTGTCGGCCTCCGGCCTTCGCTGCGCGGGCGCGACGCATGCGCGCCGTGTCGGCACTTGCCTCCCTCGCGGTTCAAACCAAGTTTGATCCGCTCAGCCGAGCTTGTTGTCGATCGTGTACGGCCCTTCGGCGGACGGCGGCGCAGCCCGTGCAACCTCTTCTTCCTGTCCGGCCACCTGCGCCGCGATGGATGTAACCAATTCATTCGGCATCGCCATCGCAGCGGCGAGATTATCGAGATGAGCGCGCTCTTTCGGATGGTCCGGGTCGATGGCCAGACGCGACGCCATGTAGATGGCGCTGGCCTGTTCCATATCGCCCGCGGCAGATGCGATTTCGCGTACCGATGGCGGGTCGAACATCGTGTCCAGCATCAGCGCTTTGTGATCGGCCTCCATGGGCATCTGCTGCAGGGCGTTTTGAATGGTCTGCCGCTCTTCGGCGTCGATGTGACCGTCCGCATTGGCGGCGACGATCATGGCTTTGACCACCATCAACTGGAACGGCACGGCACGCTCGTCCGGCGCGGCGAGCAGAAGCGGATCCGCCTGTTGCGCCGGTGCTTGCTGTGGGGGCGGTGCGGTGTTGCCGGCCTGATTGGCCTGCCAGTTATGGTAGGCGGAATGGGCGAGCGCACCGAGCGCGGCTGCGCCGCCGTAACCAACGATGCCACCACCCATATTTTTTAGCTTCTTGCGGGCCTTCTTGTTGCCCATCAGCAGGCCCAGCACGCCGGAGGCCGCCATGCCGCCCACCATCTGCTTGCCACTGTAGCCACCGCCGGGCGCGGCGGGTTGGACGGCTTGCTTCGCCGCCTGACCACCGGTCTGCATATGCTGCTGCGCCTGACCCAGCAATTCGCCGAGCATGTTCTGAAGGTTCATCGTCGCGTCTCCGCACAAGTGTCCTGAGCACACGATGTGGGAAGCGCCCTGTTCCGTTTCCATCCCGGTTTTCGCCGCAATCGATAGAAGCTTTCGATTGCGTTACCTTTGCGCTCACGCTGTCGGGCTGCGCCCTTCGCTGCGCGGGCGCGGCGCAATAGCGCCAGGCGATCAGTCGATCGCCTCGCAATCCAAGCAAATAGCTTGGAATTGCTCTCTCTCCCAATCCATGGTCATGCTGCCTAGCGACATGATTCGGAGCTCGCTCCGCTCAGCGCCATCACCCAAGTAAGTGCGTCTTTCACCATGGCCGATCATGAGCCGGACATGCCGTCCGCCGACACAAACGAAGAAGACGCGCTAATGCAGGCCAGCCATTCCGCACAAAAGGCGGATACCCACCACAACGATTCCCAGTTCGGCGACTTCGCCGGCACCTGCATCCATGCCGTCAACGGCGTGGAGCTGGTGGCCGATGCCGATGGTGTCGCCTATTGGCCAGCGACCGACACGCTGCTGGTGGCGGACCTGCATCTCGAAAAAGGCTCTTCCTTCGCCCGCCGCGGGCAGCTGCTGCCGCCCTATGATACAGCGGTGACGCTGCGCCGCCTTGCCGCCTGTCTGGACCGCTGGCGGCCGAAGCGCGTCGTGGCCCTGGGCGATTCCTTCCACGACAAGGATGCCGCGCTGCGCCTGCCCACCGAAGCAAAGGAGGTGCTGCTCAGCATGATGCACCAGCGCGACTGGACGTGGATAACAGGCAATCACGACCCGCTGCCTCCCGCCGGTCTCGGCGGCACCGTCACCGATGAACTGCGCGACGGCGGTCTTGTTCTGCGCCATGAGCCGCTGGTCGATTACGAACCGGGTGAGATTGCGGGCCACCTCCACCCACAGGCCCGAATCATCCGCCGTGGCCGCAGCGTGCGCCGCTCCTGTTTCGCCACGTCGCGCAGCCGTATGATCATGCCGAGCTTTGGGGCTTATACCGGTGGATTGAACGTGCTAGATGCGGCCTTCGACGGACTGTTCGACGGGCGCAAGTTCCATGCACTGATGCGCGGCGATGGCGTGGTGTACCGGATTGCGGGTCAGGAGTTGGGGTAGTCTTTCCACACCCGATACGCTTCCGGCCTCCTGAATGGGGAAATTAAGACTGAAGCAACATCTCGCTCCACACTCCGTCATCCTCGGGCGCCGACCCGAGGATCTGGTGCGTAAGACGCTGGGATGGCTTCGAGCGGATAAACAAAATTGTCCAATCCT
>JBCCRF010000008.1:0-20192 GCA_039208305.1 Pseudomonadota bacterium | reverse complement strand
CGAGATTGACCTGAATGGTGCAGGTGCGGTGCATCATGTCGAGACCCTGGCCACCGACCTTCGGCATGTAGGCGCGCATTATGTCGTAGCGCGATTTCGGCATGCGGGGCGTTTCAGCAAGGGTCCATTTCGGACTGCCGCCAAGGCCAAGGAAGCCCATGCCGAGTTCGTCCGCTACCTCCTGCACCTGCCGCAGATGGCCGTTTGACTCGCGGCACGTCTCATGAATGTTCTCGAGCGGTGCGCCCGACAACTCGAACTGCCCACCCGGTTCCAGCGAAATGGCCCCCATTCCGTCCGGGGCAACCAGACCGATGATGTTGCCTGCGTCGATGATCGGGTCCCATTTGGTTTTTTCCCGCATTCCTTCCAGCAGTGCGCGAATGCCGTTATCGCCGTCATAAGGAACTGGTGAGAAATCGGAGCGGTAGAAGCCGAACTTTTCGTGTTCGGTGCCGATGCGCCATTGCTCCTTGGGCTTGCAGCCATCGGAAAGGGCGCGGACGAGTTGCTCGCGGCTTTCAAGCGGGGTGTTGTCGGTCGTGTCGCGGGCCATGGTCCGGCTTTCATCGCGGGTCGTTCGTTACGCCAAGCGCTAGACCTCACCGGTGGGGCAGGCAAGTGTGAAGTGGTCTGAGACGCTCACGATTGTGCATTCTGCCAATCGCCCAGCACCGTCTGCACAAGCGCCAGCGCGGCGACTGCAGCGGTATCCGCCCGCAAGATGCGAGGCCCAAGCGGGATGGAATGGACGTGATCCTGCCCGTGCAGCCACTCCCGTTCCTCCGGTGAGAAGCCGCCTTCTGGTCCGATGAGAACGCCGAGCGGGTGCACAACCGCGAAGCCGTTCAAAAGGTCCAGCGCACCGCCTGCACCCGCTTCGGCCTCATCGCAGAAGATCACCGTCCCGCAATCCGCGACAGCTTCCGGCATCGACGATGGCTCGTAGGCCTGCGGAAGTGCCAGTACGCCGCATTGCTGAGCGGCCTCGGTGACATGGGTTTCGATGCGCTCAAGGTTGACCTTACGCATCTGGGTATATTGCGTCAGCACAGGGTGCAGATGGCCGACTCCCATCTCAACCGCTTTCTGGATCATGTAGTCCAGCCGCGCCTGCTTCAGCGGCGCATAGAGCAGGTGCAGATCGGGTACGGGGGGTTGTGCGCGCAACTGCTTGCCGACGACGAACGTCGCTTTCTTGCGACCCTCGCGCTGCACCGTTGCGCGCCACTCGCCGTCGCGCCCGTTGAACAGCAGCAACGGATCGCCGTCTCCCATGCGCAGCACATTAAGGATGTGGTTCGCTTCCGCGCGGCCCGGTTCGATGCTGGCGTCAGCGGTCAGCGGCTCTGTCGTGAAGAAGCGGCGGGTGGTGAAGTCGATGCGGCTCATGGCGTGGTGATGAAACGGTTCCAAATGCAACTCAAGACATCCCCGTCAAATCGTGCCCATCAAACAAGGGTGAACCCGGTTATGCAAAATTTTAGCTTTTTCTTTTCTGACCGGCGCAACCAACCGCTCACCGCGCTTTCCAGAACCGCATGACAAGCGTGGTCAGTTTGCTAGCGATGAGATCACCAAAGGCAGGGCAAAGGACTGACAACCATGAAATTTGCAGATCGTATGTGGAACTTCATCGACAACAATCTGGGCGCAGACCCGCAGTTGAAGATGGCGCTGGGTGATGCTGTAAACGCATTTCTCGACGCGGCCGAAAGCGGTGACCGGCAGGCCATGCGCGAAGCCCGCGCGGAAGCCCGCGAAGCCCGCGACGCCATCCGCGAGGCGCGCAAAGAATATATCGATGCCTTCAAGGCAGTGCGCGACGATGCCAAGGAAGCGCGCAACGAAGCGCGCGTAGAGCTGAAAGAGGCCCGTGCTGAAGTGCGCGAAGCTCGTGAGGCCTTCCGCGAGGCACGTAAGTCACGCGATGAAGACGCCATCGAAGCGGCGCGCTTGAAGCTGGACGCTGCCCGCGAAGCCCGCGCTGAAGCGCGCGAAGTGTTGGACGCGGCGCGCGAAGTGCTGCGCGAGGCCCGCGACGACATTCGCGAGGCCCGCGAGGCCTGGCGTGATGGCGGTGCCGACGAAGAACCTGTGGACGAGCCGGTCGACGAGCCAGTCGAACCTCCGTTTGTTGAACCGATGCCGATCGAACCTCCCGTTCTGGAACAGCCGAAGTTCGAAGAGAAGGATATCGTTGAAGCGCCGGTGAAAGGCGAAGACAAAGCCGTGCCGGTGGTCAAAGACCCGGCAAATGAGAACGATCCGGATTTCTTTGGTGCTGGTGTGATTACCATCACTGTAACGGATGACTTCATCAACTTCGCCGAGGTGAAGGAACTGTTCGACAGCGTGATGGATGCCCGAGGCATCGGCGTGGAAGTGGATTTTGACGACGTTGCCTAGTTTGGTGATTTCACTCGTCCCACAGGACACGAAAGCGAGTTACGAAAGCCGGCATTCCTTCGGGAGGCCGGCTTTCTGTCTTTTGGAGGGATTGGAAAGCTGCGCGGGACAGCGCAGAATGGGCAAAACGAATGCGCTTGGAGCCTGCGCCACATGTCGCCCATCACATCTATCGAAGACCTGCAAACACTCGCCCGCCGCCGGGTACCGAAGATGTTCTACGATTATGCGGACTCCGGTTCTTACACCGAAGGCACCTACCGCGATAACACCGATGCCTTTTCACGCCACAAGCTACGCCAGCGCGTGGCTGTCGACATCGATAATCGGTCGTTGAAATCCACCATGATCGGTCGCGACGTGACCATGCCTGTGGCGCTCGCTCCTGTCGGCCTGACGGGCATGCAGCATGCCGATGGCGAAATCGCCGCCGCCCGCGCCGCGGAGGCCGCAGGCATTCCCTTTACGCTCTCAACCATGTCGGTCTGCTCCATCGAGGCGGTGGCGGAGGCGACGACGAAGCCCTTCTGGTTCCAACTCTATCTGATGCGCGATCGCGGCTACATCGAAGCGCTCATCAAGCGCGCCCATGATGCAGGATGCGAAGCGCTGGTTATGACGCTCGATCTCCAGATCCTCGGCCAGCGCCATAAGGATGTGAAGAACGGGCTGTCCACTCCGCCGAAGCCGACCATCAAGAACCTCATCAATCTCGCGACAAAGCCCCGCTGGCTCTACAACATGGCGCAGACCAAGAACCGCTCCTTCGGCAACATCGTCGGCCATGCGCCCGGCGTCACCGACATGCGCTCTCTATCGGAATGGACTGCAGCGCAGTTCGACCAGTCGCTCGACTGGTCGTCCGTCGAATGGGTGAAGCAGCGCTGGGACCGCAAGCTCATCCTCAAGGGCATCAACGATGTAGAGGACGCTAAGATCGCAGCTGACATCGGTGCCGACGCCATCATCGTCTCCAACCATGGCGGTCGTCAGTTAGACGGTGCGGCAGCGCCCATCGATATGCTGGCGCGCATCGTGGATGCGGTGGGTGACCGCATTGAGGTTCATATGGACAGCGGCATCCGCTCCGGTCAGGACGTGTTCAAGGCCGTCGCGCTGGGGGCGAAAGCCACCTATATCGGCCGCGCTTACATCTATGGTCTTGGGGCCATGGGGCAGGCTGGGGTGACCTCCGCCATCGACGTGATCCGCAAGGAACTCGACGTTACGATGGCGCTTTGCGGCGAGCGTAACATCGAAGACGTGGGACGCCACAATCTGCTGGATTTCGACGACCGTCGAAATTCCTGAGACTTTCTCATCACCTGCGCCAGAATTTCATCTGGCCGGGCAGGTGTACGCACTTTAGACAGGTTCCAAGTTCCTGTTCCAAAACAAAGGTTCGTTATGTCCGGCGTTCAAATGCCCAAACCCGATCCGCACATTGTTTCTCGGCGAGACCAGATCGTCCGTGATCTGCAGGCTATCGTTCCTGGCGAAGGGGTGGTTCACGACATCAACGAATTGCGGGCCTTCGAAACGGACGGCTTCACCGCCTACCGTTTCGTGCCACTGGCCGTGGTCTTGCCGCAAACGACGGCGCAAGTCTCGCAGGTGCTGAAATACTTGGCTGACAACAACGTGCCGGTCATTCCCCGTGGCGCCGGCACGTCGCTTGCCGGCGGCGCCATTCCGCAGGAAGACGCAGTGGTCGTCGGACTGTCGCGGATGACTGGTATTCCCGACATCGACTTCGACAACCGCACCGCCCGCGTTCAGGCGGGCGTGACCAATCTGAACATTTCGGAAGCCGTATCCGCCGATGGTTTCTTTTATGCGCCTGACCCGTCCTCGCAGCTGGCCTGCACGATTGGCGGCAATATCGGCATGAATTCCGGCGGTGCCCATTGCCTGAAATACGGCGTCACCACCAACAATCTGCTGGGCGTCACATTGGTCCTTGTCGACGGGACCATCGTGGAACTCGGTGGCCAAGAGCTCGATGCGCCCGGTTACGATCTTCTGGGGCTGGTGTGTGGCTCCGAAGGCCAGCTGGGCATCATCACCGAGGCCGTGGTGCGGTTGATTGCAAAACCGGAAGGGGCGCGGCCCGTGATGTTTGGCTTTGACACCTCCGAGGATGCAGGTGCCTGCGTGGCCGATGTGATCGGCACGGGCATCGTGCCGGTGGCCATCGAATTCATGGATAAGCCCGCCATCGACATCTGTGAAGCTTTTGCCCAAGCGGGCTACCCGATGGACGTGCAGGCCCTTTTGATCGTCGAGGTGGAAGGGTCTGATTCCGAGATGGAAGAAACGCTGGCCCGCATCGTTGACATCGCCCAGCGGCATAACGTGAAAGTGGTCAAGGAAAGCCAGTCGGCCACCGAAGCTGCATTGATCTGGAAGGGCCGCAAATCCGCCTTCGGCGCAACCGGGCGGATTGCCGAGTACATCTGCATGGATGGCACGGTCCCGCTAGGCAAACTGCCCTATGTGCTCAAGGAAACGGGGCGCATTTGCAGCGAATACGGGTTCCGCGTCGCCAATGTGTTCCACGCCGGTGATGGCAATATGCACCCGCTCATTCTCTACAATGTCAACGACCCGCAAGAAGCCGCTAGGGCAGAGGAATGCGGCATGGACCTTCTGCGCCTCTGCGTAGATGCGGGCGGTTGTCTGACCGGTGAACACGGTGTGGGCATCGAGAAGCGCGATCTGATGCTGTACCAGTATGATCAAGTGGATCTCGACCAGCAAATGCGCGTTCGTGCCGCCTTCGACCCCGACTGGGTTTTGAATCCGGCCAAGGTGTTCCCCTATGAAAGCCGCGGTAATGACATTCCCGAACTGATGGCTGCCGAATGATCGCGACTCAGGCGATGATCGCCGGACATATGTCTCCAAAGGATGAGGCTGAGGCCGCAGACATTCTGCGCGAGGCTCACGACACACGAACGCCGCTTTCGGTTTTTGGCGGCAACACTCGTGCGGGCATTGGCCGTACAGTCGAAGTGCAAAGCAGCATCTCGTCGTCAAACATCAGCGGTATCGTCGATTATGAACCTGCCGAGATGGTGATGATCGCGAAAGCCGGCACGCCGCTGTCCGAGATCGAGGAGGCGCTCGCCAAGGGCCGCCAGCGCATGATTTTCGAACCGATGGACCATCGTGCGCTGCTCGGTTCGAAGGGCACGCCGACTGTGGGCGCCATCGCAGCAGGCAATATCTCTGGCCCCCGCCGTTTCGTTGCAGGCGCAGCGCGGGACTCGCTTCTAGGCGCGCGCTTTGTCAACGGCCGAGGTGAGGTCATCAAGACGGGTGGTCGCGTTATGAAGAACGTCACCGGCCTAGATCTGGTGAAGCTGATGGCCGGATCCTGGGGCACGTTGGGTCTGCTCACCGAAGTAACCTTCAAAGTCGTGCCGCTGGTGGAGACCGAGACCACGCTCGTGGTGCACGGTCAGAGCGCCGAGCAAGCCGCTGGTGCGATGGCGATGGCCATGGCCACCAGCAACGAGGTGAGCGGTGCGGCCCATGTTCCCGCTGCACTGTCTTCGTCGCTCGAAGGTTTTGACTGTGCCGTCACCTGTTTGCGTCTTGAGGGTTTTGAGAACTCCGTTGCCCTGCGCGCGCAAAATCTGAAAGCCCTGCTTGGCGGCACGGGCGAGATCAGCCTTTTGGAAAGCGAGGCGTCACAAAAACTCTGGCTCGCAATCCGCGATTGTCAGCCTTTCGCCGATGGAACGGATGACCCCGTCTGGCGCATCTCCACAGCTCCGATGAACGGCCACACGATCGCGGCAGCCTTTCCCGATGCTGACGCCTATTTCGACTGGCAGGGTGGTCTGGTCTGGATGCGTATGAAGGGCGATCCCAAGGCAGAGGAACTGCGGGATCGGCTCGCCCAGTTAGGCGGTCACGCAACGCTGGTGCGGGCGTCATCTGATGTGCGCAAATCGGTTCCCGCGTTTCACCCGCAGGAAGAGGCCGTCGCCGCCCTTTCCGCCCGCATCAAGGCGCAATTCGATCCGCAAAACATCTTGAACAAGGGGCGGATGCTTTAGAGCATCCTGATGGCTGAATGGATCACTGTGTCGACCCGCCGGGTGACGTCGGCAAGGAGCGTGTCGCAGAGCGTAGCGGGGCTACGGGCAAGACACGCGACGCCGACCGATGGTGCCCGCGGGGCCGATCCTTCGGACTGCCCATTGACGGCCCACGGACATCGTTGCACCGCTCGACCGTGCCACCGGCACGCCCTTCGCGTCGCGCCTCGCCGTGAACCGTCAATGGACAGCACAGCGATTCATTCAGTCACCAGGATGCTCTAGCCCATGCAAACCAATTTCTCACTGGCGCAACTGGCCGACCCGGCGATCAAGGAGGCGGATTCAATTCTGCGGTCATGCGTTCATTGCGGCTTCTGCACCGCCACGTGCCCGACCTACGTCACGCTTGGCAACGAGCTCGATAGTCCGCGTGGGCGCATTTACCTCATCAAGGACATGCTGGAGAACGACCGGCCTGCCGACGATCAGACGGTGACCCATATCGACCGCTGCCTGTCTTGTCTGTCCTGCATGACGACTTGTCCATCCGGCGTCCACTATATGCACCTGGTGGACCATGCCCGTGTGCATATCGAGAAGACCGGCAAGCGGCCGTTTGTGCAACGGAGAATCCGCGATCTGCTGGCGCAGGTTTTGCCTTATCGTGGGCGGTTTGCGGCAGCGACCTTTGCAGCGAAATTCGGAAAACCCTTCGCGGGTCTGCTGGGCGTCGTATCACCCCTGAAGCCGCTGGAGGCGATGCTCAAGCTGGCACCGTCGAGCACGAAGCGCGCTAGCCGTTTTACCAAGCCCGGCACCTTCGTAGCGCAGGGGGAGAAGCACGGCCGCGTGGCGCTGCTGACCGGCTGCGCGCAACCGGTGCTGGACGGCAATATTAACGAGGCCACCGTCGCGCTGCTCACCCGCGCTGGGGTCGAGGTGGTGTTGCCTGAGGGGGAGGCCTGCTGCGGTTCGCTGGTCCACCACATGGGCCGCGAAAAACAAGCGCATGGTTTCGCCAAACACATGATCGACGTGTGGACCCGTGAAATGGAAAAGGGGCTCGACGCCATCGTCATCACCACCTCGGGTTGCGGAACGACGATCAAGGATTACGGCCACATGTTCCGTGACGATCCTGATTATGCTGACAAGGCTGCAGCCGTTTCCGCAATTGCAATGGACGTGACCGAATATTGCACCAAGCTCAATCTCGGTGAACCGGAACGTCAGATCGACATGACGGTCGCCTATCATTCGGCCTGTTCGTTGCAACATGGCCAGCGTGTCAAACTGGCGCCGCGCAAACTACTGGAAGCTGCAGGCTTTACGTTGAAGGACCCGCCGGAAGGTCATTTGTGCTGCGGGTCAGCCGGCACCTACAATATACTGCAGCCGGAGATCGCAGCCAAATTGCGCGACCGAAAGGTAAAAAACGTTGAAAGCGTAAAGCCTGATGTGATCGCCGCTGGCAATATCGGCTGCCTGACACAGATCGGAACCGGGACACAAATACCCACCGTCCATACGGTCAAACTGCTGAACTGGGCCTATGGTGGTGACATGCCGCCGGAACTGGAACAGCGGGCGCTCGCGCAAGCTGCGGAATAAGTGGCTTATGCAATCACTCTGAGGTCGTCGAGCAAGGCTTCATTTCCCACGAGCGGGAGGCGGTGCCTCATCGAAAATCTGAACCTGTGTCACCAAACGACCTGTGTCACCAAACGAAAAGGGCCGGTCTTTTCGACCGGCCCTTTTTCGTTCAAAAGATGTCCTGCAATCAGAACAGCTTATAAGTGACCCCGAAAAGGATCTGGTTGCTGATGATGTCCGTGTCTAGCGAGCCGCCGCCTGCGAGATCAGCATCTACCTGGCCGTAGGTCGATTTGCCTTCGAGGAAGATGGACCAGTTGTCGGTCAACTTGTAGTCGACACCCACCAGCGCCTGCGCAGCGAAGCCGGTGACCTGATATTCGGAGGTCGAGTTGCCGCCCGCGAAATCCACCTCAACGTGGGGAATGGAAAGACCGAGGCCGACACCTGCGTAGGGCGTGAAGCCATTGTCCATCTGGTGGCGGTAAAGCGCGTTTGCGGTCAGAAAGTTGATGCCGTCGGTGAATTCCAGCTTCGTGAAACCGGCCGGCAGCGGATTGGCCAGCACCTTTGCGTGGGTGAAGTCCACCGCGAAACCGACGGACGGCATGGATTCCATCCACCACGTCGCGCGCACGCCGTAATAGGGCGGCATCTCGAAAGAATCGGTGTCCCAGCCGACATTGCGACGGGTCAATGGCTGGCCCGCAGCCGAGCGAGTTTTCACCGTTGAATGGGGGGAGAAGCTTGCACCACCATAGACCGAAATCGTGGCTTCCGCCTGCGCTGCGCTCGTGGTGAGCGCGGTGGAAGCCGCCAGCGCTGCGCCGAGGATGAAGGTCTTTAGCATAAACGTCTTGTCCCACCGCGAACGGGCCATCTCGAATGCCCCGCTTGATCTTTGTGCATTCTTTAGCGCGATTCCGGTTGCGCTGTCGATTGAAGGGGCCGGTGTAGCGGCCTTCCCGCCACCCATTGTTGCGAAAAGGCCGCAGCCGCCTCCTAGAGCACCTTGACCTTCGCACCCACCGGCACGCGCTCGTACAGATCCATCACATCCTCATTTCGCATGCGAATGCAGCCAGATGAGACGGCCTTTCCAATCGACCATGCCTGATTGGTGCCGTGGATGCGATAGATTGATGAGCCAAGATAGAGCGCGCGTGCGCCCATCGGATTGTCGATACCGCCTGGCATGAAGTCCGGCAGGACGCGACCCGATTCACGCTTCACGCGGGCAATCATTTCTTTCGGCGGCGTCCAGGATGGCCACTCCGCCTTGCGCGACACGCGGTGCGTACCGGCCCATTCAAAGCCGGGTTTGCCGACACCGACCGCATAGCGGCGGGCCATACCGTCGTGGCCTATCAAAAACAGACGCCGCTGGATCGTGTCCACCACGATGGTTCCCGGTTTCTCGCTCCCATTCCATGCAACCCGCGTTGGCAAAAGTGCAGGGTCCATACCACCCGTGGAATGGGTGATCATCGGCTGCGACCTGCGCAACGATGCCGTGGCCACACCCGTGCGGGCTGTTGGCGCAGTCGATCGTGCGAGCCGTTTTTGGCGGTGCACCTGCCGCTGCCGCTTCACCCGGCGCTGCTGCTGCGCCAAAGCGCGGCGACGGGCTTCCCGCGTAGCGCGGCTGCGCGGTGCAAGCTGCAGCGTCCATGGGGATGCGAGATCGGACCCCACCGTCAGCGGTGGCGGTGGGGCGTAGCGCTGGCCTGCATGGGCCGTGCTGGTCATGGCTTGCGCTGTTAGCAACAACGCGCTGCTGGTGAGCGCTGCGCCGAAAAGCGCGCAGGAACGGGCAAATGAAATGGGCATGGCGACGTCCTCGTTACTTGTTCGTCCGGCAATACGGACGACACCATGGGAACGGGAACGCGACTCAATGATGAATCAAATCGTCTGAAAGGCCGAAACCACCTGTTTACCTTTGGCTAGGGTGAAAACCGGCCTAAGCGGCGTGGTTAACACCACCATCGGTTAACCAAAACGGGCTGAAACGCGTTAAATCTTGCCGATCGCGCGGCGCAGCAGCGTCGACAAAAGCTGCTCCGTCTCGCGGCGTGTTTTGCCCGGACGCAGCAGCGGATCGTAGAGCATTGTCATGATCAACCGGTCAAAGCGGCGGAACCGACGGACATCGGACGTGTCGTTGAACAGGCTGTATTTGAGAGTGGAATCATCGTTCAGCGGGCCGAGCCCCTGCAAAATCTCCTCGCGAAGACAGCGCTCGAATGTCGCTTCTCCACGGTCGGTCACGATGATGGCGTCAGATCGCTGGATACCGGACGAGTTGAACTCCGCCACCACGAGGCACTGACTGGTGGCAGGCGGGCGGCCGCCCTCCAGCACTTGCGTTGCAACGGCACGAAAGCTGCGGCGTGGCGTGAGATGCACGACGAAATTTGCCCGCGAGCGCACGGTTGTGATGCTTAACCTTAGGCCGGAGATAAGGCGGGGCAGCACCGACACGAAATTTGCAACCGCCTGCCGTCGAGAAGGTGCCCGGGACGCGTCGATATAGAGCACCACGGGCCTGTCATATTTGCGGACGATGGCAGCGTTCAACAGACCAAAATATTCCGACCCGAACACGGTGCGGCGAAAGCCGTCGATTACGTCTTCATTTGTGTAGGGCGCGCCCGCATACGGTCGCTGTTGCGCCGCAGCGGATTCGGTCACCGGCACCAGCGAAAGCGCGATGAGTGCCGCCGATGCGGTGCGCGCCAAGCCCATCATCACCTTGCCCTGCCTGTTGTCACCACCAGCAACCCTAGCGCGCTGCGGTGACACCCGTATAACGTCACATCCAACGCCCGCGCCACCGGAAGTGATCCATGCCCGACGAAGAGACGCTGCCCAAAGGGCTGATCCGCAGCCCGTCGGATGGCAAGGTGCGCTGTAATTGGCACGACGACAAGGACGATTATCGCGACTATCACGATCGTGAATGGGGCCGTCCGCAGGACGATGACATCAAGCTGTTCGAGAAGATTTGTCTCGAAGGTTTTCAGTCAGGCCTGTCATGGCTGACGATCCTGCGAAAGCGTGAGAATTTTCGCGCCGCTTTTGCAGGCTTCGATTATGCCAAGGTCGCGGAATTTGATGAAGACGACATTGAGCGGCTGGTGAATGACGCGGGTATCATCCGCCATCGCGGCAAGATCACCTCTACGATCAACAACGCCAAACGGGCGCTGGAGATGGAGGAGAAGGAGGGCAGCCTTGGCGCCTTTTTTTGGCGCTATGAACCTGAAACACGCCCCGACATCATCACGGCAGACGTTGCCTTCACGCCTCACACACCGGAATCGACGGCCATGTCGAAAGAGCTGAAAAAGCGCGGCTGGAGCTTCGTCGGCCCGACCACCTGTTACGCCTTCATGCAGGCCATGGGGATCGTGAACGATCATATCGAAGGGTGCGAGTTCCGCGACGAGGTGGAGGCCGAAAGAGAAGCGTTCGTAAGGCCGGGCAGCTAGGCCAAACTCGCCTTCACTTTCTCGACCACATCATCCCGCGCGGCCTTCGCCGCATCGCCCCATGCAGCCCGCTTGCTTTCGATTAACGTCGCCTGACTTCGCAGAATAACCCCATCATCCAGCACTTTAAGATTGTTGGCACGAATGGTGCTGCCGGTGCTGGTAATGTCCACAATCGCGTCCGCGCTGCCCGCTGCGGGTGCACCTTCCGTCGCGCCGAGGCTTTCCACGATGCGGTAGACGCCGATGCCGTGTTCGCCAAACCAGTTCTGGGTCAGCTGCCAATATTTCGTCGCGACGCGAAGCCGGCGACCCGTGCGCTGGCGGTAGGTGGCAGCGACATCGTCGAGATCGGCCATCGTGTCCACGTCGATCCAGGCGTCCGGCACGGCGACGACGACATCGGCATGGCCGAAGCCCAGCGGCGCGATGAAGGAGACGGCCTCGTCCACCTGCGCTATCTTCTCCCGGGCGAGATCTTCGCCCGTAACGCCGAGATGCACAGTGCCTGCTGCCAATTCGCCCGCGATTTCGGAGGCGGAGAGGAATGCGATCTCTATATCATCGCGGCCTTCCACGACGGTCTGATAGCTGCGGACATCGGCGGGCGGCACAACGGGCAGGCCTGCCTTGGTGAACACCTCCAGCGTCGTGTCCTTCAACCGACCCTTGGAGGGAATGGCGATGACCAGCTTGTCCGTTGGAGCGTTCATGCCGCGTCCTCCAGCCGGTCGATGGCGATGGAAAAGCCGACGGCGGGAACCGTGGCCGGTGCGCCGAGCAGGCTGCACAGCCCGTCATAGCGCCCACCCCCGCCGATCAGCACCCCCTTGCGGGAGGCCTCGAACACCATGCCGGTGTAGTAGCCGAGATTACGGCCCAGTGAGGCACGGTAGGTGAGGGCGGTCGAGCCGGTATCGCCCAGGTGGGCTGCGCGCTCTACGAAGGCGTCGAGCGCAGTGCCGAAATCGAGATCGTTCTGCGCACCGAATTCTGTAAGCCGGTCCTTCGTTTCGTCCAGCGGGCAGCGCAGATCGAGAAAGTTGCGCAGAACAGAAAGCTGTTCTGCCGCCAGCGAGAACCCGGCGATGGCCGACCGCTCGATCATGCGTGCTGCAATGTCTTTCGGGGAGCGACCGGCTTTCGGCGACAGGTTTGCCACGTCCATGCGTTCGCGCACGAGCGCCTCAAGCGCAACTGCATCGCCAGCGCACGCTAGCCTGTCCTCTTCACGATCATCCCGTGCGGCGGTGCCTTCGCTCAGCCTGTCCAGCAGTGCGGCGAGTTGCTTGGGCGCGCCAAAGCTGCGCAGCAAGCGGTCGCCGACCCCGGCGGGCAAGCCGAGGCCATCCACCACCACGGCGAAGAGCGCTTGATCGCCCAATTCCACCTCGTCCGCCGCGCGGCCAACGCCGTCGAGTGCCACCAGCATGTCGCGTAACGCGTCCGCATCGGCAGCGGTCGCGTCGTCGCGGCCAAGGTCTTCCATGCCCACCTGGCGAAATTCCGACGCGCCCTCGCGGGATTGGCGAAAAACCGTGCCGCCATAAGAGCAGCGGCGGAGCTCATTTCCGTTGCCCACAAAATCCATGCAGATGGGAATCGTGAATTCAGGCCGCAGGCACAGCCCTTCGCCGAACCCGGATTGCGTGATGAAGATGCGCCGCCTCATGTCCTCGCCCGCCGTTTCCAGAAATGGATCGGCCGGCTGAAGGATGGCGACATCCACCGGCGGCGCGACCGTGGCAAGCGCATCGGCGAGGTGCTGGAACAGCGGCACAGCTCAGCCCGCCTCGCGGTCCGCGGCCTGCTGGGCGAGGATGGCCTTCACGGTTTCCACCAGATCGGCGCGCGCGATGGTCTGCTGCGCGGGGCGGGCAGCGCGCCATTCGGCATTGTCGGTGATTTCGGCGGACAGGCGCATGCCCTTCACGAGGTCTTTCACCTGCACTTGTGGTGGGTCGGCTTCGCGCTCCGACGAGCCCTGAATGATCGCGATGGGGCAGTCGCGCCGGTCGGCATATTGCAGCTGCTTGCCGAACTGTTTCGGATTGCCCTGATACATCTCCGCGCGAATACCGGCGGAGCGCAGCTCCTGCACCATTTGCTGGTAGCCCGCGAGCGCGTCGGCATCGCGGTCCATCACGGTGACGAGCACCGGCCCGTCGAGCGCGTGGTCCTCCAGCTTGCCGAGGTTCTTCAGCGCCGTCATCAGCCGCGACACGCCGATGGAGAAGCCCGTCGCCGGAACATCCTGCCCCGTGAACCGCTTCACCAACCCGTCATAGCGCCCGCCACCCGCGACGGAGCCGAACTGTACATTCTGACCCTTCTCATTGGTGACATCGAACAGAAGGTCGGCCTCGTACACCATGCCCGTGTAATATTCGAGACCGCGGACAATAGAGAAATCTATCAAGACTCGTTCGGAATCGTACCCCGCCGCCGAGACCAAACTCTTCAGTTCCAAAAGTTCGGCCACTCCATCGAGATAAGTCTGATTCTGCTTCTGGCCCCCCAGAAGTCCCGGCATTCCCGACAGCGTAGCGTCGCGGACCTTCTCCGCGATCTGTATATGTCTGATCTCTTCGACAGTTTTTGAACTTAAGAAAACATCGCTCACGAAATCTATGTGTATCGCCTTGAGCCCTGCACCTTTCGTGAAGTCGCCACTTTCATCCTTCCTCCCTTCACCAAGCAACTGGCGCACACCTTCAACGCCAAGGCGATCCAGCTTGTCGATAGCGCGCAACACTGTAAGACGGCGACCTGCGTTTTCGTCGCCTCCAAGACCAATCGCCTCCATCACTCCATCGAGCACCTTGCGGTTATTCACGCGCACCACGTAATCGCCGCGCGGCACGCCCAGTGCCTCCATCGTGTCTGCCATCATCATGCACATCTCAGCATCGGCGCTGGGGTTCGGCGCGCCCACGATATCGGCGTCGAATTGCATGAACTGGCGGAAGCGGCCAGGGCCGGGCTTTTCGTTGCGGAACACCCAGCCCGCGCGGTAGGTCCGGTAGGGCGTCTGCAGCGTGTTGATGTTCTGCGCGAAGTGGCGGGCGAGCGGCGCGGTGAGGTCGTAGCGCAGGCTCATCCACTGTTCATCATCGTCCTGCAGCGAAAACACGCCTTCGTTCGGGCGGTCGGTGTCCGGCAGGAATTTGCCCAGCGCATCGGTATATTCGAAGAAGGGCGTCTCCACGGGGTCGAAACCGTAAAGCTCGTAGACACCTTTGATCTTCGCCATCATCGCTTCTGTGGCGCGAATATCGGCCGCCGACCGGTCGGCAAAACCACGCGGCTGCCGCGCCTTCAGACGCTGCGGTTTCTTCTGTTTGGCCATGGATGCTGTCCGGCAAAGGTGGACGAAAATTTCGCGCCCTGCCTAATGCCTTTGCCGCGGCGTGACAACGTTACTGTAGGCACTACCAGTGCCGCGTGCCGGGTGCGCCTTTGACCGGGCCTTCGACATTGGGTGTCACCCAGCCGCCGTAGAAATTGCCCGGTTGGGGGATGACGTCGATGCCCGCCACCGTGCAGCGGTCCATCGGCTCAGCGTAAATGGCCACCATGCCCGCAATTGGTTTGAAGGTGGGTGTCGGATCGCGATAGGTCCAACCAGCGGCTGCTGCCACGCGGCCACCGACCACGATGTCGAAATAAGAGGCCTGCCCCTTCCACTCGCACATTGTGCGGCGCCGGTTGGCGACAAGAACGCCGTCAGCAATGTCCGCCATCGGCAGGTAATAGGTCGGTGGGTGATAAGTCTCCAGCGCCCGCCAAGCACCGGTCGTGTCCGCGATCTGTTGGCCGCCGAACTCCACCGTGATGCGCCCATCGAACGCCTCGCAGATGGCGGGACGGGGAAAGTCGAGAACGTTTTCAGTGGGTAGCGACATGAGAGGTCTCCAGACGAAAGGGCCACCGCGCCAATGTGGCGGGGTGGCCCCTCGGGTGCAATGTGTGCGGTGAGCGTGGATTTAGACGGCGTCTTTCAGATCGCCCCAGTCTTTCTGCAATTGGCCCTCTGCCTGCTCTTCCTTGCCCTTGTTCTCAGTCTTCTTGTCGCCCGTGATCTTGCCGTAGGCTTCTTTCAGGTCGCCTTTGATCTTCTTGGTCATGCCTTCGGTCTGGTCAGTATTCGCCATGGTCTTACTCTCCTGTTCGATTGCGGTATGCTCAACCAACGGAAGGGGGCGTTCGCGGTTCCATCGCGGGTTGTGCGGTGGCGTCGCACCGTCATGCATCTGTCATCGTTTCGTCGGCCAAGTGTCACGAAGCGGTGGTTGGTGGATGGCGAACACCCGACGATTGGAGATCCCGTCATGAAACGCCTGCTTGCATCCACACTTCTCACCAGCGTCGCCGCCGCGACCTCGCTGCCCGCCATCGCTTTTGCCGACGGCCATTCCGGTGCTTCTATCCAACTCGGCCCGCGCCCCTTCTGGCTGGTGGACCGCATGGAGGACAGCGAGCTGAAGACCAAGCTGCAGGCCTGCAAGGCGGGGCCGTTCTCAAAATCTGACTGGTCCATCGGCCACCGCGGCGCGCCGATGCAGTTCCCCGAGCATACGGTGGAAAGCAATATCGCCGCCGCACAGATGGGTGCAGGCATTCTTGAATGCGACGTGACTTTCACCAAGGACAAGGAGCTCGTTTGCCGCCATGCCCAGAACGATCTTCACACCACGACTAACATTCTCGCTTCCCCGCTGGCACCCCAATGCACCGCAGGCTTCACCCCCGCGCAAGGGGAGACGAAAGCCGCCGCCGAATGCCGCGCCAGTGACATAACGCTCGCCGAATTCCGCACGCTGGAAGGCAAAATGGACGCCGCCGATGCCTCCGCCACCACAGTGGAAGGCTATATGGACGGCACCGCCGGTTGGCGCACGGACCTCTACGCTGGCTCCGGCACGCTCATGACCCACAAGGAATCGATCGAGCTGTTCAAGTCGCTCGGCGCGAAGTTCACGCCGGAGCTGAAGACGCCGTCGGTCGACATGCCCTTCGACGGCTTCTCCCAGAAGGACTACGCGCTGAAGCTGATCCAGGAATACAAGGATGCGGGCATTCCCGCGTCCGACGTCTGGCCCCAGAGCTTCAATCTGGAAGACGTGCTGGTTTGGATCGAAAACGAGCCGGAATTCGGCAAACAGGCCGTCTATCTCGACGACAGTTACTCAATCGAAGGCTGGTCGCCGGAGGATGAGTCCACCTGGGCTGACACAATGGAAAGCCTGAAGGAGCGCGGTGTCAATTACATCGCGCCGCCCATGTGGGTACTGGTGAAGGTGGAAGATGGCAAACTGGTTCCGTCCCTCTACGCCACGAAGGCGAAGGAAGCCGGTCTCAACATCATCACTTGGACAGCAGAACGCTCCGGCCTGCTGAAGAACGGCGGCGGCTGGTATTACCAGACGTCGAACGAGATCACGAACAACGAAGGCGATGTCTACGAGCTGATGCACGTGCTTGCACAGGATGTCGGCGTAGTTGGCCTGTTCTCCGACTGGCCGGCCACGACCACCTTCTACGCCAACTGTATGGGCCTGAAGTAGAAAAAGAACTGCAAGCCGTGGTTTTCGCCACGGCTTGCTTCTTGTCTATGCGGCTTCTGCCATCTGCTCTTTCGCGCGGTCGAGGCTGGTTTGTTCGTCGGCCATCAGCAGGCCGGCGTCGATGATGGTGACATCGGTGATGCCGATGAAATTCATCACTTGCACAAGGTAGTCTGTCGCGAAATCGACGTCGCCGCGCACGGGTGTGCCACCGGATGTGACGATGATGGTTGCCTTCTTGTCGCTCAACAGACCCTGCGGCCCCTCGTGGGTATAGCGGAAAGTCAGGCCCGCGCGGCAGACCATATCGATCCATGCCTTGAGGCTGGCGGGAACGGAGAAGTTGTAGATCGGCGCGCCGATAACTATGTGATCAGCGGCCTGAAGCTCGGCAACGAGAGCGTCTGATAGAGCGAGCTTCTCTTTCTGTTCCGCGTTGCGCTCTGCCTCCGGAGTGAAATTCGCCTGCACCCATTTCTCATCAATCAGGGCAATACCTTGCCCCGTATTGCGATGAGTGACGGTGGCCGTTGGATCGGCTTCTTTTAGAGAAGTCACGAAATCAGCGCCCAGCTTGCGAGAGTGTGAGCCTTCCACGCGAGCAGAGGAATCGAGGTGGAGAATGGACGTCATCGGTCTGATCCTTTAATTATACCGTTGAGTACATAAATGGATGGCATCGCTACGGAGTCAAGAATTTTATGCAAAACAGTACAAAAAAAGCGGCAAACCTTGGACGCCCCCGCGCCTATGACCGGGACACGGTGCTGGACGCGGCGGTGCAGCTGTTCTGGAAACGCGGCTACGATGGCACTTCAATCGGCGATCTGGCGGACGCGATGGGGCTTGCCCGCCCGTCGCTCTACGGCGCCTTCGGCAGCAAGGAAGGCCTTTATTTGGAAGCGCTTAGCCACTATGCCGCCACCACCGGCAGCGCCGCCATGCGAGCCTTCGAGACGGAACCGGATCTCCGAAAGGCGGTCGAAGCCCTTCTACGCGTTTCACTGGAAGGGCAAGCGTGTCCCGACACCGACGCCGCCCAAGGTTGCCTCCTCGGCAACTGCGCTCCCGCAGCGCTCGACGCTGTCCCCGCCAGCGCCGAAACGCTGCGCAATATGCTCGAAGCCACCCGCAGCCGCATCGCGGAGCGATTTGATAAAGAGAAAGCCAACGGCAGCTTGCCTGCCGATTTTCCGTCAGAAGATCGCGCAGACCTGCTCTTCGATTTCATCCAAGCCCAAGCTTACCGGGCGCGAATTGGTGATACCGCTGGCATTACAGGCGCGATCCCGGCGCGTGCAAAAATGGTCCTCGGGTAAGCAGTCTTGCTTAGCATCATTAGGTTGCCAATTGAGAATTTTCCGAAGACAAGGCCGGTTGTTGCTTCCAGACCCAAGATACCGCGTTTCCAATCATCTCAGCGCCGCAACCATGACCTTGAATATTAGCATAGGCTTTGCGCTGAATGCGGAAAAGCTGATTGGTGAATTCGTTGTCGATTAAATCGCTACACATCCATATGAGACCTTTGATCACACGGTTGTTGTGATTCGTGAAATAGCCGAAGTTTTGGTCTCCTTGTATTAGCGTCTCGCCGATGTTCGCACTGTCCAGCGCTATGTTTAGAAGTTCGCGCAGAACATCTGTACTTTCTCGGCGCTCTTTGAGGATTGCATGGGCTTGCTTGAGAAAAGTCGCTGTTGGTTTGCCATTGGTTGCATTTGCCGCAGCGGTGAGAAGGCGAATGCGCCAGTCCAATTGCGAGCGGTCAGCTTCTTTCAGCCAACGCTCGATGCGCGTGCCGAATTCGTCACCGTTCATGCTCTTGCAAATCAGCTTCGCGCGATTGGCTGCAGCGCCGCCATGTAGCAAGTTGCTGAATGCCACGATCACCCGATCATAGCCTGCCGCATGGTATGGGGTTTCAGCCTTGGCCGTCTGAAACGCCGATACAAAGCTTGCGATTCGATCTCGCTGGGGCTCGGTCAGTGTTTCCGAAGACAATAATCGGGCTATTTTTTTAAAATGCCACCGAGACCAATCGGTAGGATAACATTCCTGTGACAGTATTAATTCTACAAGGTTGCAAAGTTGATCTCCGTCCAATCTTAAATCCGTCCTTAGGAGATTTTTAAAGACGAATGGATGGAGGTGCCAGAATGTCAGATCTACCTCTATTGTGGGATCAGATGTGTTGCGCGCAGTCTCACATTTTGTTTCATATTCATGGAAATTAGACTCCGTAAAATAGACGAACCAAAAGAGAAATTCTTGACGGATCGCTGGGCCTTGATTGTTCAGCCAAAGGCCCGTTTTGCTATTTTTCCAAATATAATCGCCGACCGGTTCGCCTCTATGTAAAGCTCGATTGCGGTATAGTTCGTTGCAAATTGACAAGGCAATGGACTGGAATTCGGTGTAATCGGTCCGTTCGAAATAGCTATTCAGCATCATATTACCCCCAGTGCACTTGCAGGGGAGGGTGACGAAGGAGTCGAAACATGAGGTTAAAGCACAACTGCCCCTTTGCTTAGAACCGGTTTCCGGGCCTGCACGCGAGTTCTTAATACGCAGCAATTGCGGCTTACGACTCTGGTTTGAACTGCGGCCAGAACGGAATGAACAACCGAATGTTGTAAAAAGATAACTCTGCCACCTCGCGCAGCGAAGCAACAAGACGATGCATGGGCGTAACGAAAAGGGGCGGCTCGTTCGGACCGCCCCTCATATTCATCAGCTGATAGCTGGGCCTACATCATGCCGCCGCTGATACGCGCTTATGCGCGTATCAGCATCGTTTGTGTGGGCTCGTATGATTTCAGAAAGCGCCAGGCGCTTTCTTACATCATGCCGCCCATGCCACCCATGCCGCCCATGTCGGGCATACCACCGCCGGCCGGTGCGTCCTTCTGCGGAGCTTCGGCCACCATGGCTTCGGTAGTGATGAGGAGCGAGGCGATGGAGGCTGCATCCTGGAGGGCGTGGCGAACCACTTTCACCGGATCAATGATGCCCATGGAGACCATGTCGCCGTAGTCGCCATTGGCGGCGTTGTAGCCGTAGTTGGCGCCTTTCTG
>JBCCRF010000007.1:0-20993 GCA_039208305.1 Pseudomonadota bacterium | reverse complement strand
CGAACTCGGAAGTGAAACGTCTCAGCGCCGATGGTACTTTGTCTTAAGGCACGGGAGAGTAGGTCGCTGCCAGGTCTGCTAATCGCATCATCTACTTCTCGAAACGAACTTTGAAAAAACCCCCGGTCATCCGTGACCGGGGGTTTTTGCGTTTGGGTCTAAGTGGGACATCTAGTGTTATGCGGTCGTTGGCATCTTTGCTATCTACATTCCCCCACGCGGGCCGCCTGGACTGGATCGGCATTCGCCCGGCCCGCCGCGCGCCAGTGGAACCGCTTCAACATGCCGAGATCATCATGTCCGGCCTGCAGGGCGATCGCCGAACGGCGCCGGGGAAAAGAGCGGTCACGCTTATTCAGGCCGAGCATCTCCCGGTTATCGCGAGCCTTACCAGCCATGAGACTATCGATCCGGTTCTTCTGCGCCGCAACATCGCTGTTTCCGGCATCAATCTGCTCTCTTTGAAGGACAAGCGTTTCACGCTCGGAGGCTCTGTCCTCCAAGGAACTGGCATCTGTGCGCCGTGCTCACGAATGGAAGATCTTCTAGGCCCAGGCGGCTACAACGCCATGCGTGGCCACGGCGGTATTACTGCAAAGGTCGTGAGGCCGGGCCGCGTGGCGGTCAGCGATGAAGTGACTTTTGTCTTGCGGGCCTAACGGCTCTCCGCTCTCTGTGCGGCCAATATCTTCGGTATCCTGGCAGCCCGCCCTTTCGCAATCGTATGCGCCGCGCGGATGCCGTAAAGGCCTCCGGTGATATGGCGCTTCAGGAAGAGATAGCGAAACAGTAGCACTGGATATTCGATCGGTCGCCGCAGCCAAAGCTTCCACGCCGGTCGACGTATCTCCTGTGCCTGAAGTGTCGTGTACCCGTCCAGCTTCCGGGCCAGATGGTCGAGCGAACGCCACGACCAGTGTAGGCAATCACCTTTAAACTGCCCGATCGGATGGTCGCCTGTATCCACCACATCATGCACCAGCGAGTCACGAAAGCGTATGACGCGCTTATCGTAAAGGCGCACATAATTGTGGTGGTCGGCAAAGGGGCGCGGCTTCTTGCGATCCGGATAGACCGTCGTTTGCCTGAAGCGATAGCCAAGAAATTGCGGCTCCGTACCCTTCCAGGCTGCTATCTCTTCTAGCAATTCTTCGGTTGGTACTTCATCGGCGTCGAGATTCAAAATCCAATCGTGCCGTGCGTGCTCTTCAGCAAAGCGTTTCTGCGGACCATAGCCCGGCCAGTTGTTCTGGATGACCCGGGCTCCGAGAGCTTCGCAAACAGCTTGTGTGCCGTCGGTCGAGCCGGAATCTACCACCATAATTTCATCGCTTACATGTGTTGCAGCCTTTATCGTCGCCGCAATTCGGTCCGCTTCGTTAAAGGCGATGATGGTGCAGGTGATGGCAGGCAATGCAATGTTGGCTCGCTGAAATTGAGTGCAAAATGGGCCTGCCACAGCAAAACAATTACATCAAATACGGTTGTAGCTAGCCCTCAATGATAGCGCAGTGGCTGCACAAAATTTCCCGCCACAAAGCACGGTTTAGCAGCGGAAAGGGGTTCCCAAATCGCCCCCATCTCCCTATATCAACCCAGCGCTGGCGAACCGCTCAGCGCCTGTCGCGGGGTGGAGCAGCCCGGTAGCTCGTCAGGCTCATAACCTGAAGGTCGTAGGTTCAAATCCTACCCCCGCAACCAACCGTTCCGACGACACCGTCGGATAGGGTTCCCTGGACAGTTATGATTGGTGCCTGCCCTGCGGGTGTTGGGGCGATCGTGATGGCCTCAACTGAGTTTCTGATCGCCTTTGCCGCTGCATCTGTTTGAATGTCCAGCTGATTAAGGTGCCCGGATACGTTCGCGATTGCGGTACGAAACGCCGCAAATATTTTTGCGTTGGGTACCATTGGGACAACCGATTGGTTCGCCGCCCTTGCCGTTGATATCTCACGGTCTAATGCTCGCAGACGTCCATTGCCATCAGCGCGAGCCAGCACGCCGTCGATCATCATGTCGACGACGCGCTGTCGTTTGGCCTTCAGCGCATCGACATCG
Organism: Pseudomonadota bacterium; assembly: GCA_039208305.1. Lineage (GTDB taxonomy): Bacteria > Pseudomonadota > Alphaproteobacteria > Rhizobiales > Rhizobiaceae > Pseudahrensia. The sequence goes on along the minus strand of JBCCRF010000007.1, from coordinate 18,935 downwards.
ACGGTGGGCCCCCCGGCTTCGGCCATAATTTGCGCCTGCTCCTCCCGATAAGCCGCATGATATTCATCACGCAACGCACTCTCAAATGCTGGGCTACAAATCTCATCTGTCAGACCTGAAAGTGCGCTCTGCTCAATATCATCAATGTAGTAGAGGCGGCTGTGGTTGCAGGTCCCCGAATTGCTGTAAGCGCTACATCGCACCTTCTTTCCCTTTCGGTCACCGCTGGCGATCGCCATGCCCGCATTGCAGGCCCCGCACTTAATAAGCCCGGAGAAAATGCGAAACGACCGCCCCGTCCAATGGCGAGTGGTCGACCCAAGGCGATCTTGCACAGCGCTCCATAGGTCGGATGATACAATGCGAAGATGATCAACCTCGCGCTCTCGCCATACGTCCGGTGGATTGATGCGAGCCACACGTTTCCCGGTATTTGGATCGCGGACGAAATTGCGCTTGTTCCACACCATGCGCCCATCATAGAGAGCGTTCCTCAACATCCCCGTGTGCTGTTTGGCCGATCCGTAGATGCCGGATGCCGCCCACTTGTCCTTGCGCGGCGGCGAGATTTGATCGGCATTCAACCCTGCGGCGATCCCCTTCGCCGACATCCCGGCCGCGTATTGTTCGAAAACGCGCCGTACGATCTGTGCCTGCTCGGGCACAATTTCCAAGACGCCACGCACCTCACCGGCCTTCGGCCTGTAGCCGAAAGAGATCCCGCCCGCCGACCGACCATCCTCGTGTACGCCGGTCAGCCCGCGGCGAACTTTTTCCCTGATCTTCTCCACTTCCATCTGTGCCACGATCCCGGAAATGCCGAGCCGCAGTGTGTCCAGCTCTCCGCCCGCGACGGTAAAGATCCGTGCGCCAGCGAATGACAGGTGCTTGGCGAAGGTCATCACGTCGGCCATATCGCGCGACAGACGGTCCTGATCCTCGCACAACACCACGTCGACCTCTCGGGTCAGGCACAGGTTCAACACATTCTGCAGGCCAGGGCGACCGAGCATCGTCATGCCGGATGCCGCCGCATCATGCTGGACGTGGGTGACTGTCAGCCCCGCGCGGCTGGCGAACTCCCTGCAAACGCGGATTTGATCGTCGATCGATTTAGGGTTTTGCAGATCGGTGGAATAGCGGGCGTAGATCACCGTTCGCATGGCGATTCATCCTCCGGTGCCAGAAGCGCCGCATAATCACGACGCGCCTGATCTCTGGCAAGTGCGCGCACAACAGCGATGGCCAATGCACTTGGCTGTTGCGCCACGCTGGGCTTGCTCTTTTGGCTGACCGGCGAACGGGGCATCGCGGTGTTCACGCCGCCATTCCTTTCCCAAAATACCGGACATTTTTGCCCTTTTCGCCTTGCTTGCAGGACAATTTTGCCCTATGATGTGAGCATGGAAAGGAGAGACGAACTTGAAACGAAACGCCCTCATTCGAGAGTTGAAAAAGGAGGCCCGCAAGAAGGGGCTGTCCTTCGATCTCGACAAAAGTGCGGGCAAGGGGTCGCACTATCTGCTTCGGGTCGGCGGCAAACGCGCCACCATCCAAAGCGGAGAACTGTCCCTCACACATATCCGCACCATCCGAAAACAGTTGGGCCTCACATGAGGCCCAACCTTCGGGCGGGTGCTTTTCGGGCGATCGTGCCCATACTTCAAAAGGAACAGGAGAAATATGTATGTTCGAAAAGATGATCCATCGAGATGGGTCTATCCCGTTCATCTGGAAGCGATGAACGAAGGTGGCTTCCTCGCCACCTTTCCCGATGTGCCGGAGGCCATCGCCTCCGGCGATACCCGCGAGGCGGCGATGCATGAGGCGCGCAAGGCGCTGGGCATCGCGCTGCGTGGCGCGCTGGCCGATGGGGAAGCCCTTCCCCCGGCCAGCGATGGCACACCGCGTCTGGCGGTGCTGGTGGCCGACGGTTTGAAACTGTCGGTCATCGCCGCCTTTGCCAGCGCCGGCCTGTCGCAGGTCGAGCTGGCCAAGCGCATCGGCCGTGACGGTAAGGAGGTGCGGCGCATTCTCGATGCGAGCCACCACACCAAACCGGCCGCGCTGGAAGATGCGCTGGCGGCCATGGGCGCATCGGCCACCATGGACCTGCACCTGCCGGAACGGCAGCAGGATCCCGTACCGGCCTAACAAAGCGCGGAGGGCGGTCACGCGGCCGTCCTCCATTCGTTGCATTGCAAAAACCCGCAATTCGCCCGCACCAACGCTTCGGCCACCACGGGGCTTACGCTGTTGCCGACCTTGTGGGTCTGGTCCGTCTTGGTGAAGCGGGTGCCGTCGCAGGCGCGCTCTATTTCATACTCCGGTGGGAAACCCTGGGCGAGGAACAGTTCACGCGGCGTGAGCATCCGTAGGCCGATATCGGTGATGACCCATGGCTGACCGTCTATCCCGACCGTGACCAAGCCAAAGCGATCCTTCGTCGTCACGCTGTGACAAGGGTCCGCGACCGGCTGGCCGACACCCGCGCCGTAGTATTTGACCATGAACGCTGCCACCGCCGCGTGGTGGTTGCCGAATGCGCAGACGGTGCCCAAGGGTTCATCTGCCCGCCCATCGGCGCGGTTGCTACCCTTCATCGTCATCAGATGCGCCGCTACGACGGCTTGTTGCGAGCCGGTTACGGTGAGGGTGGAGAGCGGATCGCGGGCATCACGACCGGGGTTCACTCCGCCTCTCGCCTTGTTGTGCTGAGCGAGGAATGCGGCGACGAGCGCGTGCTTGCCGCCGCCTGCCATCGTTGTCGAGATGGGCGCATGAAGATTTGCAGTTCGCCCACGCTCGCCAGTTTTCGCTCCATGACCAATCATAGCCAGCGTCGGCACCACGATTGCGTTCGTATCCTTCTTCGAAGCGCATATCGTGTGTATCGGGTCATCGCTTGAACGGTTTTGACCGCCATGCTGCCCGTAGGTGACGAAAAACGGCTCCGCGGCGTCGATCACGTAGCGCTGCACACCAGCCGCGACCCGCCGCAAAGTGTTGTCTGCCAGCGGGCGCACAGCGCGAAGCCCGTGCTTCGCCATAATCTCTTCGCTGGTATCGAAAATCGACGGACAGGGCAGCGACCAGTCGATTATCTCCGCCGCCGTCCGCCACGGTTTCGCGGTGCCGTCCTGCACGCCGATTGAATCCGGCGGAGCGTGTGTCTGGGTCGGCTTGACAATCGGCTCCCCATCGCGCCGCATGACAATGAACAGCCGCTTGCGGATCGTCGGCGCACCATAATCGCAAGCCCGAAGCGAAAACTCCTTCATCCGGTAGCCTTGGCCTCGCAGCGCTTTCCGCCACTTGCCGTAGTCCTCCCAAGTGCGGAACTCCTCGACATTCTCCATGATGATGACGCGAGGGCGATTGCGCTTGAGATCGCGACAGAACTTCACGATGGACCATGCCAGCATCCGCACCGATTGCGAGGTCGGCTTGCCGCCCCGGGCTTTCGAGAAATGCCGACAATCGGGCGAGGCCCAAAGCAGCCCAATCTCGCTGCCACGCGTGTGATCGTCGATGTTCACCTTCCACACGTTCTCGGTCAGGTGGAGCGTCTTGGGGTGGTTCGCCGCGTGCATGGCGAGCGCCGTGGCGTCGTGGTTGATCGCGATATCCGGCGATCGGCCCGTAGCCCACTCAATCCCGGTGGACGCACCACCCCCGCCAGCGAAAGCGTCGATGATGAGAGGTGCGGTCATGTCGACATCGCCTCAATTTCCAACATGCCGAAATGGATGCGGCAGGCCTTTTCCCACCAGTCGTCCGGTAATGCCCACCAGAACCCGTGTTTGTGGAGATCACGGACGACGATCAGCATGGCCGACGGGTCTGCTGGGCCGCGCAGATATTCAGCGTCCATCAGTTGGTCAGCTACGGCCTCGACAACCTCGTCACGCCATCCCAGCGTGATCTGGTCGCCAAGGTGCAAGCAGTCCTCACAGACCGCCTCCCGGCCCACGGCGCGGCACTCTAGGCCTTCGTCATAACTGCCATCGTTGCAACGATTGCAGACTGTTGTGTAGCCGATGGCTGCCCAGTCCGCGTTGTCGATCGGCCTGCCGAGACCTTCCCATTCCGGCATGCGGACGGTTTCGCCATAGTCGTTGTCGATAGCCCACTGGATCGCGGCTTCTTTGGTCTCGAAAGGGTTGCCGTCCTCATCTTCTATGTCGTCCCAGTCGAGAAACTCGTCGGCAAACGCCTGACAAACTGCCTGCTGCTCGCTGGACGCGTGGAACGCCCGCGACCACTCCATGGTCGGGCTGGTGATCATGAAGACCTTGTTGGCCAAGGATGCTTGAACGGTGCGGACAGCTGGTGCGGTTGCAGCAAGTCCAGGCATGCCCGTCACGCTCAGGGCAGCGGCCGCCCCTGTGCTAGCTAGAAATGCGCGTCTTGAAAGATCAGCCATGGCTACCCTCCCGTCGCTGCCGCGCCTCCGGCATGTCCTTGGATCGGGTACGGGGCAGGCTGTCATGGGTGCGCCCGTCGAGCAGGCGACCGGCGCCTTTTTTGCCGATGTCGAACATGAATAGTCCTGTTTTATAGAAGTCCTGATCGAATGGTCGGATCCAGCGGTCTCCTACAAATGCGCCGAACTGCGCTCCGTCTAGCAAGTCTTCGCCCTGAGACTGGCCGTCAGACCAGTTGCCCCACTGTTTGAAAAAGAACAGCACACTTGCAGCGGCGCAATGGTCGCGGATGGACCGTGCCCAGTCGGGGTGCATCGGTCGCGCGCCCTTGCCGCTCTCCCCGCCGACGATGATCCAGTCGAGCGATGTCATACCTCCAGACAGCGCATTGAACGGGTCAAAGGGGTCGTCGGCTCGTGCTGGTGAAATCGCCGTCAAATCCACCGGCCCTAGCAGTGGCTCCATCGACAGGCCTACGGTCTTGATACCAAATCGCGCCTTTAGCGCCAGCAGACGCGGCACATCGCGGTCGGCTTCCTGCTGGTTCACCACGGTGACGATGAGCTGAACGTGTGCAGGCCAGTTTCTTTTCCAGCTTCCCGGTACCATCTTCTCGACATTACTCACCCGCTTGGTAAGCATCTGGATGTCGAGCGATGTAGCGTTCTCGATTTCCTGCAGGGCTTCATCGCGCCACGCCGCGTCCACCTCGTTGTCGAACGTGTCGCTCATGGACTGGCAGAACACCCGCCGCCGTCTGCCGTGTCTGGCTTCAAATTTGGCTGCCGTGCGGCGCAGGCGACGAATTTTTGCTACCGCGCCTTTTATCTTCCGACGTGGTGCGCCCGGGCCCCATTCGCGCGTGCCGCGAAAGGCGTTCAGCGCCTCGGCATAGCAGTTGTCGCAACCGGGGCCCACCTTCGTGCAGCCCCACCAGAAATTGACGGTATCGTCCGTCCATTCGATGCTGGTCATTGAGCAGTTCTCCGTTTCAAATCGTCGGCGAAGGTCAGACCGGCGAGCAGGCGGTCCGGGTCGTTTGTGGCGCTCGCCCGCGTGTCGGGCGGGAACGGGTTCGGCGGGGCGGGGTGGGCCGTCGGGGTTTCGGCGAAGGCCCGTTCTTGCTCGGTGACCGCGTAGCGGAGCTCGAAAGCGGAGCGCAGGCTGGCCAGTTTGTTGGCAGCGTCGGTCTCGGCCTGGTGCAGCACGTCGTCGCGCAGGGCGGCGAGGGTCTTCGGCTTCGTCGTCTCGGGGCGGTTGCGGTTCTTGGCCTCGACCCGCTCCCACGCGCGATAGGCCTTGCGCCAGCGGTACAGCAGTGCCTCGCGCTCCGGCGATTGCGACACCGACTGCACCAGACGGCTGTTTAGCAGATACGGGCTCGCGATCGGGTGACCGGCGAGATAGTCTATCTCGCGCGACGGGACATAGGGTGCCTCATCGTCGTGGTGGCTGACCGGGCCGGTCACAAGGCCGCCTCGGCCTGTGCTTCTTCTTGAAGCATCGCTGCCATTTTCGGCAGTATGGTCTGTGTCAGGTCGTCGAGCGCCCAGCCGATATTCTCGGGCCGACAACCGTTCTCCCACGATTGTCGGGCGCAGACGGGCATGGACAGCAGGCGATCCCATGCGGTTTGTCCGTCGGCGTCTTCAGTCGCCTTGCCGTCCAGCAATTCGATCAGCTTGAAGCGGCTCGACACGAGCGTGAGGTGTTTGCAACGCGCCATCAGCGTCTCGATGGTGCATCCGCCGTGCGGTCCATCGTCAGGGCGGATGAAATTGCACAACAATTCCGCCTGTATAGGGTGCAGTTCCGCACCGAATTCTTCTCTAGGTGCCTGCAGCTTTTCGCGCACACCGTTGAGACCGATCTTGTCCATCTTGTCGATCGTGCGCAGTACCTGAATTCGCTGGTTCCAATCGCCCATCACGAAAAATCCTCCGGCATGAATTCGTCCGTCGCGAGATCCGCGAAGCGGGTGAAATGGGGGGTGAAGGCGAGGTGGGCCGTACCAGTGGGGCCGTGGCGTTGCTTGGCGACGATCACCTCTGCTTTGCCGCGGCTCGCCTCGTAGCGGCGCAGGTTCGCCTCGTAGTCCTTGTGATCAATGTCTTGCACCAGCCGCTCGGCGTAGTACTCGTCGCGGTATACGAACAGCACGACGTCGGCATCCTGCTCGATCGAGCCGGACTCGCGCAGGTCCGCCAGCTGGGGGCGCTTGTCGTCGCGGTTTTCCACTCCGCGGGACAGCTGCGACAGGGCGATGACGGGAATGTCCAGCTCCTTCGCCATGGCCTTCAGGCCGGTGGTGATCTCCGTCACCTCCTGCACGCGATTGCCATGGGTGGTCTTCGAGGCTGACAGCAGCTGGATGTAGTCCACGATGGCGACGTGCAAACCGTGCTGACGCTTCTGCCGCCGGGCGCGAGCGCGCAGCTGCGCGATGGTGAGCCCGCCCGTCTGGTCAATGAACAGCGGTAGCTTGTGCATGGCCTGGCTGGCCATGATCACCTTATCCAGTTCCGTGTCGTTCACCTCACCCCGGCGCAGCGATGATGACGACACTTCCGCCTGTTCCGACAGGATACGGGTGGCCAACTGCTCGCTGGACATTTCCAAACTGAAAAACGCAACCACTCCACCATCCGCCGGGTCTCCCGTCTGGCCGGTCGCCGCGTCGGGCTCTCCGGGGCGGTATGCCGTGGCAATGTGATGGGCGATGTTGGTGGCGAGCGACGTCTTGCCCATGGCGGGGCGGCCCGCCAGCACGATGAGGTCGCTCTTCTGCAGACCGCCCATCTTCGCGTCCAAGGTGCGTAGGCCCGTGGCGAGGCCGGACAGGCCGCCATCGCGCTGATAAGCAGCGGCGATCATGTCCACAGCCGCCGTGGTGGCCTCGGCAAACCGCTGCAGACCGGCGCTGGTGCCGCTGCGTTCGGCCAGCGCGTAGAGCTGCCGCTCGCCTTCCTCCACCAATTGCGCGGGCGTCACGGCGGGGTCTGCGGTGTAGGCGGCGTCCAGCATGGTTTCAGCGGCGCTGATGAGCGCGCGGCGCTGGGCGCATTCGCGAATGGCCGCAGCAAAATCAGGCGCGTTCACCACCGTCGTCGCCATGCTGGCAATGCGCACCACGTAGTCCAGCACCGTCATGTCGCCCACTCGTTCCTGCACTGGCAAAAACGTCTTGATGGTGATCGGCGTGGCCTTCTTGCCCGCGCGGATGAGGTCGGTGATGACGGTGAACATCTGCCGATGCAGGCCCTCGGAAAAATCGTCCGCTGTGATGTCACCTGCGGCGTAGAGTGCGTCGTTGTTGATCAACAGCGCGCCGAGCAGCGCCTGCTCCGCCTCGATATTGGCGGGCAATGCGCGATAGCTGGCGGAGCCGTAACGGGTGTCCGGCCCTCGGTCGTTGGCAGGGTGTGGCGCAGCGCTCATGTTTGTGACGCCTCCGCAGCTTCGCTGCTGGCGGCATCGGCGGTTGCCGCCTTATCCAATCGGTCAATCAACCGCATGGCTGCGTCGACGGCGCGCTGGGTGTCCTCGCTCACCACGCCGCTGCCGAAGCCTTGCATCAGGTCCGGCCCCGACACGTCATAACGGATGCAGGCGATCAGCCGCTCCAGCGCTTCACGTTCGGTGGTGGGGTCGGGTTGGCGGCTGGTCACGTTGTCCTCACGGTTGGTTTGGGATGCCGCCCGGCGGCTCTGTGCGCGGCCGGGCGGCGGGCCACCGGACGGGCAAAGAGGGTGCCTGCCGACCGATGGGGTGCCTTGGTGCGGACGCGTCTCAAGGGTGTTGCCCAACACCCCTCTCCTCGCGCGCCCGCACCACCCCGCCTCGGACTGCAAGAAACAAGGCGGGGAAGGGGATCGTGGCCGGTTGCATTTCCAAACTGCCGTTTGGTCCTGAGGCTTCGGCCCCGAAACTGCTTGTCAGTTCGTGGCCTCTGCCTGTTCTGCCGCAAAGCGGCGCACGGCCTCGGCCCAACCGACATGGATGAGCATGATCGGCACGCCGTGGCGGCGGCGGATGTCGCTGTCGTACAGCTCTCGACCATCCTTTGCCGCTTCCCGCAGCTCCTCCACCAGCATCGTAACGATGCGTTCAAAGGGCCAGGCGCGGTTGGCCTCGTGGCGCTGTTCAGCGGCGTCGGCCTCGGCATGGAAAGCGCGGCGCGCGTCAGAAGATGGGGCGGGCCACGACCGGGGTGAACCCGAAGCGCACGACGGTCGACTGTTCGCCGCTCCGCTTGCCGGGGGAAGCATGCGCTCACGGTCTGTCGCAGGCGGTGACACTGCCTGCGCAGGGGCGGCCGTGGCCCTCTCCTCACCCTGCGCCGCCGGTCGGGCACCGGTCTTAATGACGGTGTCTCCCGTGGGAGGAGCGGTGTCGGGCAAGAAGGTATGGTGTGTGGATGTGTGGGTGTCGTCTGCCGACGTGCTCTCGGCAGTGCCTTTGCCTTGGGGCGAAGGCGGCAGCGGGCCGGTGTTCTGCTGTTGGGGCAGCTGCCGCAGCGCTTTCAGCAGAGCCGAGCAGCGACTGATACCAGCGCCCATGGCGGCGCTCGCGTAGGAGCGTTCGGTTGGGAACGCGGCCAGCGGTGGCATGGCCGCAGGCGGCAACAACACGCGCCCCTTCAGGGCTGGCAATGACAGGGCGGGTGGTGACACCCGAAAAGCGGACGATCGTGGCACAGACACTCTCCATCACGGTTACGATGGGAGTTCATTTAGTCGGATACATCCGATAAGTCAACAAAAATCGGATAGAGCCGACTTCTGTGTCTGTTTGTCATTTCTCTGTCGATACGATCTCCAGATCGTCGGTAATGTCGAGGTATAGCCCGATAGAACTTCGTGCGCCTCGCCCGCCGACAAGTCTGGCCTGCACCAAGATGGGACCACGCCCACCCAGCTGCCCGTCCATCGCCGCGAGAAGTTCCCAGTTGTAGCTGCGCGGGATGTGGCCAAGCATCAGCCCTTCCATCTCGACGCTCACGGCGTGTTTGTCGTGCGGGTTGTTCGGGTCCGGTACTAAATCGACGGCGAACTCCCGCCCCTCGCCGCGCGCGGTCAGCGCGGCGTCGATCCGCTGCAGATTGTCTTGATAGAAAGACTCGCCGACGACCTCGCCTTTGAAGCTGCCATCGCCAACGGCGATGCCGCGCGGGCCTCGGGTCGCTCTGCGGTCGGTGTCGCCAGTCACAGCCCCGCGCCCTTCGCGTCGCAGTGCTGCTGGTAGATGACGTTCTCGCGGCTGTCTTTCGACACGCCGAAGACCAGCACGGTCGGGTCATTGACCACCGCGATGTAGGAGCCGGTTGCAAAACGGGGAACATATGCCTGATCGGTGTGCACCTGCACACGAGCGCACCAGGTGTTGCCGTCGACGCTCATGGTCACCTTATCGATGCGCATGGGAAAGACGGGACCGTCGCCGACTTGCAGCTGCGCGATGATCGCCGCCCGCTCTTCCGCTGTCGGTTCGCGCCCCTCCTCAGCGACGGCGTTCTGGCCGAGAGATCCGGCAAGCACTAGTGCCGCGAGGCCGAGGCGACACCTCACTGCCCGATAACCTCGTTCCACGGCAGCACGCGGTGCACGGCGATGACGTATTTGCGGCTGAACTTCACCTCGCCGAGCGGGTTGTACTGCTCCGTCAGGATATGGTCGTCCTCGTTCTTCACGAATACCTTGATCGAGGCGAACACATCCCCGTCGCGTTCCTCCTGAATGATGACCACATCGCCCGTCCGCACGGGCTGGTGCGGGGCGACATAGACCTTGTCGCGGTCCTTGTAGGCGGGGAACATAGAGTTGCCGCCGATTTCCAGCGCGTAGGCGTCGCGCACGCCGATCAGCCCGGCGGGCACGGTGTGATAGGCGATCGGCTCGTCCGGCATGGCCTGCGCCCCGACGATAGAGCCTGCCGCCTGCCCCATAACGGGTAACGTGCGCGCAGTGGAGGGAACGCTGGCGCGGTCGGTTTCGCCAGTGAGGTGAGCGACCGTCGTTTCCAGCGCGTCGGCCAGCTTCTGCAGATTGTCTGTCTTGGGCTTCGGGTCCTCCTCCTTAAAAAAATCGTAGACAAAGGTGCGTTTGAACCCGCCACGCCGCGTAACTTCGGCGTTGGTGATGCCCAATTCGTCGCGTCGTGCGCGTGCGTTTTCTTTCAATCGACTAGCCATGGGTGGACCGTAGTCGGATAGGGCCGATGAAAAAATTCGGAAACATCCGATTGACAAAGTCGGATCTGTCCGACTACAGCCGATTTATGGAACGTGAACTGCTCGATCATCTCCTCCGCTGCGAGGGCGCTTTTCTGGAAGCTAAAACGCTGAAACCGTCGACGCTGGCGCAGAAAGCGGCGGGCGATTGGCGCTTTTTCGACAATTTGCGTGCCGCCCCGCCCGCAACCTTCTCCGTGCGCAAATACGATGCGGTCATGGGGTGGTTCGCCGATAACTGGCCGGACGAAGCCGTTCGTCCCGATGCGCTGCTGACATTCGAGGCGCAGCGGGCTCGGCAAGCGGAGCGGCGTACAAACAACGGCAAAGCCGAAGCGGAGCGGCGTACAGAAAGCGGCGAAGCCGAGGCAGAAAAGACAGCTGCCGACACCGCCAAAACCCCGGCAGGGGCGTCATGACCGGCGGGCAGCTTCTTCTCGGTATCATCGGGGCGTTTGCCGCATCGGGCTTTTGCATCGGTTTTGCTCTGGCGCTGGACGCCCTGCACGACGTTGGCCGAGCGGGGCTGGTGCCGATCCAACAGGACCGGGCTCATGCCCGCCTGCGCTGGGCGTTGTGGATGATGGTGTGGTCGTCGGCTGCCTTGATACTCGTCGCGGTCGTAACGTTGTGGTCCTTTCACGCTGCGGTGTGGACGGGTCTTGCGGAGTCGCCGTCATGACTGCCGCGCTGGCCCTCGTTCTCATCATTGCTTCCGCCTGGGTGCTGGTCGGCAACGTTACCGCGCCGTCACGGCGCGACACGTTTCCGCTGCCGCTGCAGGCGCTGTGGCTGGATGTCTATCTGTTGCTGGTGATCGTTCATGGCGTCCTTTCGCTGTGGTGGTCGTGGCATTCCATTCTTACCGGGGGAGGGCTGTGATGGCCGTCGCGTCCCTTCCCGTACAGGCCAACCGCGCGACGAAGCGCGGATCGCGTGACCACCTCACGCGAAAGGCCACCATAATGTCTTGTGGAAACGACCGTAAAACTTTGTGGTGCAAAACTGCCACAGCTGCCGATGGGAGGGATGGGGGCGCGCGTGTCGACCCCATTGGGCTCGATGCCGCCCCTTTGGACAAAGTTGGTTTCGACGCCGCAGCATTCGTGCGGCTGGCGCGCAGCCGCTTCCCGTCCAATACGGCAGCGCACCTGGCCGCCATGGCGCGGGCCACGCACTCCACAGCGGAAAAGTGGCTGGCGAAAGAGACCAAGCCTAACGCTGATGCGCTGTCGCACCTGCTGGCCGGTTTCGGCACGGCGCTGCTGCCGGTGCTGGCGCGCGGGGTGAACTGGACCGACGAACTGACCCGCGCCGACCGCCGCGCCCGGCTGGAAGCGGAGCTGGCGGCGCTAGACGGGAAACCCCCAGCAGAGGAGGTTCGATGATGGCGGATACATCCGTCGCCCGCGACCAACTGCGCACGATTGTGGAGCGCATTGAGCGGCTGGAAGAGGAAAAGAAGGCCATCGCAGACGATATCCGCGACGTCTATGCGGAGGCGAAGGGCAACGGACTCGACGTCAAGACGCTCCGCAAGATCGTGTCGCTGCGGAAAATCGAGCCGACCGAGCGCGAAGAGCAGGCCATGATGCTGGACACCTACATGGTTGCGCTCGGCATGCAGCCGGACTTGTTCGACGGCGATGCCCAAGAGGCCGTCTGATGGCGGAGAAACCGATCCTGTGGCAGCCGGAAGAGCGGCGGGTGGACGGGCAGCTGGAGCGGATCTGGCCGTTTCGCCTGCACTTGACCGACGCTGAAATGAAGGCGCTGCGCCGCCGTGCCCGGGCCGAAGGGCGGGGCGAGGCCGAGCTTGTGCAGGCGATCTTTCGCGGCGCGCTGCACACGCGGTTGAACTTCGAACCGCAGAAGCTGGCCTGCGAGATCGCCGATGAACGCGATGCGATCGAAGACGCGCTTGTTCGAACGCAACCGGTGGAGCGGCACGCGGCCTATGGCGATCTGCGGCGCATCCATTTCGGCACGCGCTCGGTCACGCGGCGCTTCATGGACGCGCTGCTGCAGCACCCGGACGGCGTGCCGTCCCGGCGGCTGAAGCCGTATCTGGAAGCTGCGCAGGAAGGGCGCACCGTGGGCAAGGTCATGACACAACTGCGCCAGCGGTTGCGTGGCACGGGCTGGGCTATCGTCAACACTATGCCGACGGGCGGCAACAAACCTTCCGCCCTGTACCGACTGGCACCGGTTGGTGAGAGCGCCCCACACGAGGCGGCAGTCGCGGCAAAAGCGGTGGCGTGATGGCGAGGTCTGCGAGCATCATGCACCCCCATGCCCGTGTGCCGGCGGTCGACCCGGAAACCGGTTCTGCAACCGTTCCGGGCGCCGGTATCACGCTGGCTAGGATGATTGAGGCGGCGGCGTCGCGGCTGGCCTCGGCCACCACGATCGCGGAACTGCTGGACGCGCGGGCGGAGGCGGACACGGTGCGCGGCATCGCGAAACAGGCGTCTGGGCTGGCCCGGCGCAAGGGGCATTTGGACAGTGTGGTGAACGCTGCCAACCGTGCCCAGGTGGACGCGATGAAGATCGAAGCCGCTGCGCTGGCGCGGCTCGCCGATGAGGCCGACGCCGCCGTGGAGCGGGGCGAGTTGCGGAAGCACGGCCAGAGAACACCCGCCAACCTAGAGACGGGGCCGGCAAGCGGAGCGGCGAACAGAAAATCCGGCGAAGCCGCAAGCGGAGCGGCGCACAGTCAAGCAAGCGGAGCGGCGAACAAAGAACATGGCGCAACAGAGTTCCGCCATGGCGAAGGTCTGCCGCTGACCTACGAAGAGGCGGGCTTGAGCCATCGCGAGGTGCACGAAGCACGGCGGATTCGCGATGCAGAGCGCGCCGAACCGGGCATCGTTGAGAGGGCGCTGGAAGCGCGGTTCGAGGCCGGTCACGTGCCAGGACGGAAATTCCTGCGCGACGCGATCATACGGCGGAAAAACGCGCGCGTGGGCACGGAACGCTCCGCCATCGCGGCGGATGCCGATGATGCCAACCTGTACCAGACGCCCTGGGTGGCCGGGGCCGTGCTGGCGCGGTGCCTGGACTTCGACACGTTCTGGGAACCCTGCTGTGGCCCCGGCGCGCTGGCGACGGCATTGGAGGCGGAGGGGCGGGTCTGCGCCTTCGCCAGCGATTTGCACGATTACACCGTCAGTGACGATGGCGAGGTGAACCCGTTCTGGGAGCGGGTCCAGCCGGTGGTGACGTCGTTTCTCGATCACGACGGCACGGACTTGTCGCGGTTCACCGGCAAGCTGGGCTCGATCGTGACGAACCCGCCCTACAATTCTGGCCTGCCGGACAAGATGGCCGTGGAGGCGTTGACCTGGGCAAAGCTGCTGAAGGTGCGCCACGTCGCGTTTCTGCTGCGGCTGAACTACCTCGCCGGGTGCAGCAGCCCGCGTAACGCGGCGCTGGACGCCCATGCGCCCGCCCGGGTGATCGTCTTCACCCGTCGCTTGCCCATGATGCACCGCGAGGATTTCGAGGGCGAAAAATCGACCTCCACCATGGATATGGCGTGGTTCGTTTGGGACCTCGCCAGGCCCGATGGGCCAACAGTCATTGAGCGTGTCGACTGGGCCGCTTGTCTGAACCTGACCGAAGACCAACGCAAGGCCGTCAACGCCGGTGCGACCCGCGCCGATGTGTGGCCGGACGGGGAGGGCGGATGACGGAGGTCAAAGAACAACCCGAGGCCAGAACGGGGGCGCAGCGGGAGAAGCTGCACGCGCTGCCCTACGACCTCGTGCCGTTTCAGGAAATTACCGACGCTTACGCCCGTGTGGCGGAACACGGGGCGCAGAAATACGAGCCGTGGAACTGGACCAAGGGACTGCCCCGCGTGCAGCTGCTCGGCTCGCTGCTGCGGCACACATTCGCCTATCTGCGCGGTGAGGCGCGGGACCGCGACAGCGGGCTGTCCCATGCCGACCACATTTTGTGGAACGCCGCGGCGCTGGTGCACAACGAAGCCCATGGCGGCGAAGACGGCAGGCGCCCGGACCCGCGTTGGCCAGGCGTGTGTAAGGAACAACTTGCGTCTCTCGACCGCTTTGAACTGGCCGCGTTGTCGGAAAAAGAAGCGGACCGGCTGCGGGAAACGATGAGCTTGTCCGTCAATCAACGCCTCGTGCCGCGCCACGATAGGCCGCTGGATTGCACGGCACCGATGGGTCCGCTGGGCAAAGTCACCTGCCTCACGAGGCATGAAAAATGAGTGGGGCGGCGCACGCGCAAGTGGATGCGCTGAAGGCCTGCGCCGTGGCGGCGCTGTGGGACACGGCGCGGTTTGACACGCTGGAAATCAGCCATGTGCTGGACCTGCCGGAGGCGACGGTCGTGCGTGTTCTTGACCTGCGCCGGGCGGCGAACACCGCCGGAGGGGGGGGCGCAGGCCACAAACCAAAATTGGAGATTGTACCATGAGCACGATGATCGATCGGGCCGCGTTCGGCGCGCAGCTGAAGGCGGCGATGGACGGGCAGGGGCTGCGTTACAGGCCGGTGGCGGAGCTGATCGGCGTGTCGCCCGCGCAGATCAGCCGCGCGGTGAACGGCCAACCCATCGATGCAGGCGCCACGGTGGCGCTGGCCCTCGCCTTCGGCCTGCCCCTGCTGGACCTGTTCGACGACGCCACGAAAGCACGGCTGGCGCGGGTAATGGTGGCGCAACGGCAAGCGGAGCGGCGAACAGAAGACGGCGAAGCCGAGGCGATGAAGGTGCTGGACTGCAGTGATCCTACCGGCAAACGGAGCAGCGAAGAGACAAACGGCGAAGCCAAGCCTAGCTCTGTTTCACCACAGGTTTCCCGTGAAACCTCAGCTGTGGAGGACCGTGCGGCATGACTGACAGACCAATCTTGTTCAGCGCCCCGATGGTGCGTGCGCTGCTGGCTGGCAGGAAAACCCAAACGCGACGGGTGGCAAAATTTCAGCCTAGCGATAAAGCGGACCGTGACGTGGCTACAGCCGTGTGCTGGCCCAAAACCGCAGAGGGTGACCGGCTGTGGGTGCGCGAGGCCTTTGCCGACGCGAATGACCATGGTGTCGAAACGATATTGTATCGCGCGGATGGTCACCGCGTCGAATTTGATCTCTTCGACGTTAATCCTGAAGACCTGCCGAATAGCTATGACTTTGCGACATGGGCGGCAGCTCTGGAGGCGGGCGTGGAGGGGCGTTGGCGTCCCAGTATCTTCATGCCCCGCTGGGCCAGCCGCCTCACGCTGGTTGTTACCGACGTGCGGGTGCAGCGATTGTGTGACATCGACGGGTTAGATGCAATTGCGGAAGGCGTCACGCGCGTAGAAGGCGAAGCGCCTTGGCGTAGCTTCAAGCACCTTTGGGACAGTCTGAACGCCGCGCGTGGGTTTGGATGGGTAGAGAACCCTTGGGTGGTTGCCACCACCTTTACCGTGCAGCACGGCAATATCGACGGGCTGGTGAAATGAGTCACAAGGCGACCAATTGGGCGGTCGAGGTTCGGGGCATCAAGCCTGTGGCGAAGATCGTGCTGTGGCATCTGGCGAACCGGATGAACCCGGATTTCGGGTGCTTCGTCAGCCAGGAACGGCTGGCCCGTGATTGCGAGATTTCGCGCGCCACGCTGAATCGCCATCTCGACACGCTCGAAGAGGCCGGCCTGATCACGCGTCGCCAGCGCAAGGCCAAAGGGAAACGGCAGGCCACGACGATGTATTTCCTCGATTTCGACGGCGGGCGCGAGGGCGATTTTCCCGGCAAGCAGAGCGGCGAACAATCGACCTGTTCGGGCGAAGGTTCTGAAGAGAATTCGGGCGGCGATGAGGCGGAAATTCTGAGCGAATCGGGGTGCGAATCGGCCCCCGAAACGGGCAATTTTGCCGCCAAAACCGACCTAGAGTCGGGGCCGGCAAGCGAAGATGCGTCTGAAAAAAGACCAGCGGCGTTAGAAATTCCGTGTCCGGAATCCGGACACGGTGTGGAAAACGGCTCAAAACCGGGTCTCAAAATGAGACACGGCGGGGCGGAAACCGTGTCTCAAAACAGCGATGAGCCGGGTCTCAAAAATGGCGAAAGCCGTGTCTCAAAACGAGACAGTAACCCTGTAAGGGAACCAGTAAGAGAACCGGTAACTCTCTCTTCGACGGTTTCCGATGAGGCGAGAGGGGTGGAGAGAGAGAATTCGCCTGTCGGCGAAAAAGCGCTTGACGAAGATACCGAACCTGTCGCAGCCGATCACTCGGGTGATGGCATCCGCACCGAGCGGGATGCTGACCGCGACAAACGGTTCTGGGCGGCGTTTCGCGAATACCCTCGGTTCCAGACCAGCTCCAAGCGACCGGCGTGGCAGGCGTGGCTTGCGGCGGGGGCGGACGTTCGCGCCCGCGTGACGCCTGACCGGGTGAACGCGTTTCTGGCGTTGTGCAAGCGCGACGGGGTGAACCACCCGCCCGCGATCTCCACCGTGCTGCGGGAGGGCTTGCTGTTCACCGACGCCGTGGACGCGCTGCTGGTGAAGGCAACGCCCGCCGAGGAAGGGGGTGACGATGGCCGGTTGCGCCTAGCCCCTTGGTCAAAGGAATGGATGATCGTGCGGCTGTCGCTGCTGAAGCGCGGGGCGCAACCGGGTTTCGACGACCTCGGCGACCTGACACGCCAAAGGCGGCGTTTCCCGCTCGTCTACCAGATGGACCACGGGCCACGGCTGGAGGTGGAGCGGGCCAAGCTGCCAAAGGATGCTGTTGCCGCCAGCGTGCAGATCGGCGTGACACATCCCGATTTTCTGGCGTGGCAGGCGTTTCATGAATGGATGGACTGGCCACCGGTGCCAAAGGGTGAGGCGCTGAAGAGCGCGTGGTTTCCGTGCCGCACGCCGGAAGACTGGAAGTACTACGCGGCCTGTGTGGAGGCCAGACAGCAACAAGCGGAGCAGATCTCATGATGGCCGAACCCAAGACCGAAGTGATGGAATACGACGGGAAGCGCTACGTCGTTTACACGGACGTCGATCGCGATGTGGTGCAGCGCTTTCGGCGCGCGGCGAAGCGGTGCGGTGACAGACCCGCCAAATGGTTTGTGGTCCAAGTGGTGGCTGGCATGGAGCAGATCGTTACCGACGCCATGATAGCCGATGACATACAGGTCTGGTGCCCAACGCGAAAAGAGAAGCGCTGCACCGTGCGGCGGGGCGGAGGCCGACCTTCGCAGGTGGATGTCGAGGTCGCGGCCTTCCCCGGCTATCTGCTTGTGCGATGTGCCGTCGATACCGACGCCTGGCACGGACTGCGCAGCTATGACGCCGTGATGGCGATTCTTGGTCGTGACGGCTGGCCACTGCCGATGAGCGATGCCGCGATGTCGAAACTGCACGCGTTGATTGAAGGAAAACATCTGGATTTCTCCACAGGGCGATGGCAGCTGAACCCCGGAGATGAGGTGACGTTCACCCATGGCTATCTCACTGGATACACGGGGATTGTGGGCGACAGCTATGCGGGCACGGGCATCGTGCCGGTGTTGGTGGACGCCATGGGGCGCAAGACGCTGACGCTGACCCCGCTTGACGAATTGGAGAAGCTGAACTAGCGGTTCCGTCCCATAGCGTACCGGTGGTCGGTCGATGCCATCCGCACCTTGCGGACAGTGCTCCCGGCTCCATCTCGAAGGTCGATGTTCACGGGCAAGTAGCTGCCCGGCTCGGCTTTCCGGGATGGCGGCGCATGGGCGGACGGCCTTGTCACAGCAAAACACTTTTGACGGGGTGGAGCGGGTGCGCTAGCTGCGCGGCTCGTAACCACGAGGTCATAGTCGGCAAAGAGGGCTCAAGTCCGCCACTTTCAATCAAACCAAGGGTGAGATTTGGCACAGCTGAAACAGGTGCCCGACAGGCTGTCGGCTGTGCCGCATCGGGTCGCCGCTCCGCCGAAGACTGCCGATGAGATTTACCGCTCGTCGCGATGGCGGACCTTCATAGCGAAGATCAAGGCGGCCCGAGGCGCGGTCTGCGAGGACTGCGGGTCTGATCATCGCGTGGCTGGTGATCACATTCACGAGCTGAAGGACGGTGGTGCGGCCTTCGATCCGAAGAACATCCGGCTGCGATGCGCGGCCTGTCACAATCGAAAGACGGCAGAGGTCAAGGCCAAGCGGCTGGGCGGGCGATAGGCTTCGCAGGCTGGCTTGGAGGGGGGTGCAAATCTTCGCAACCCTCAACATTCCTGCACCCACGTCCCCCTCATTTGGAGATTTTTTTTGTGAGTGAGATCGTTTTTGACCTGT